>NZ_VRKW01000004.1:300000-433309 GCF_009746715.1 Ketobacter sp. MCCC 1A13808 | reverse complement strand
GCGGTGGTAATTTTGAGAATCTGGTAGCAGACAGCGATGCTGCAACGACCACGATTAATGATGATGCGGATGAAACCAATCTAACGCTTACTGCAACCGATACAGTCAGTGAAGGTGGCACTATTACCTACACAGCCTCTTTAGATAACCCGGCCGACACGGCGATGACGGTTACTCTGAGCAACGGCGAAGTCATCAATATTGCAGTCGGCGAGACTACCGGCACCGTCGATGTTGTCGCGAGTGACGATGTTTATAGTGGCGGTGATACGGCTTCCGCCACGATAGCTTCAACCAGCGGTGGGAACTTCGAGAACCTGGTCGTCGATAATGCTCCGGCATCCACCACGATCAGCGACGATGCGGATGAATCGAACCTGACATTGTCAGCGACTGACACAGTAACTGAAGGCGGCACGATCACCTATACGGCTACGTTGGATAACCCGGCCGATACGGCAATGACCGTTACCTTAAGTAATGGCGAAGTGATCAGCATCGCAGCGGGCGATACGTCCGGAACAGTCGATGTAATTGCAAGCGATGATGCTTATGCGGGCGGCGATACCGCTTCGGCATCGATTACGTCAACCAGCGGTGGGAACTTCGAGAACTTGGTTGTCGATGCAACTCCAGCAACCACCACGATCAATGATGATGTAGACACAACCAACGTTACCCTGTCTGCAACCGACACGGTGGCTGAAGGCGGAACCATCACGTACACGGCCACGCTGGATAACCCAGCCGATACGGCAATGACCGTTACCTTGAGTAATGGTGAAGTGATTAACATCGCAGCGGGCGATACGTCCGGAACAGTCGATGTAATTGCAAGCGACGATGTTTATGCAGGCGGCGATACCGCTTCGGCAGCGATCACGTCAACCAGTGGCGGGAACTTCGAAAATCTGGTTGTCGATGAGACCCCGGCAACGACCACAATAAACGACGATGCAGACACAACCAACGTTACCCTGTCAGCGACTGATACGGTCAGCGAAGGTGGCACGATTACCTACACGGCTACGCTGGATAACCCAGCCGACACGGCGATGACGGTAACTCTGAGCAACGGCGAAGTCATTAATATTGCAGCCGGCGAGACTACCGGCACCGTCGATGTTGTCGCAAGCGACGATGTGTACGCGGGCGGCGATGCCGCTTCGGCATCGATTACGTCAACCAGCGGTGGGAACTTCGAGAACTTGGTTGTCGATGCAACTCCAGCAACGACCACGATCAATGATGATGTAGACACAACCAACGTTACCCTGTCTGCAACCGACACGGTGGCTGAAGGCGGAACCATCACGTACACGGCCACGCTGGATAACCCAGCCGATACGGCAATGACCGTTACCTTGAGTAATGGTGAAGTGATTAACATCGCAGCGGGCGATACGTCCGGAACAGTCGATGTTATTGCAAGCGATGATGCTTATGCGGGCGGCGATACCGCTTCGGCAGCGATCACGTCAACCAGCGGTGGGAACTTCGAGAACTTGATTGTCGATGATACCCCGGCAACGACCACGATTAACGACGATGCAGACGCGACCAACGTTACCCTGTCAGCGACTGATACGGTCAGCGAAGGTGGCACTATCACGTACACGGCCACGCTAGACAACCCAGCGGCCAGCGCGATGACGGTCACGCTAAGCAACGGTCTTGTAATCTCAATTGCAGCCGGTACCGTGAGCGGAACTATAGATGCAACAGCCAGCGATGATGTTTATGCGGGTGGTGATTCTGCTTCCGCCGCCATCACCGCAACCGAAGGTGGTGGTTTTGAAAATCTGGTTGCCGATACCAGTGCGGCAACTACGTCCATCACAGACGACGGTGATGTGACTAATCTGACTCTGACTGCCTCAGATACAGTCAGCGAAGGTGGCACGATCACGTACACCGCCACCCTGGATAACCCGGCTGGCACCGCGATGACGGTCACGTTGAATAATGGACAAGTAATCAGTATCGCTGCAGGAGCCACTTCCGGTACCGTTGATGTTATCGCAAGCGATGATGTCTATGGTGGCGGCGATACAGCCAGTGCAGCCATTGATTCTGTCAGCGGTGGAAATTTTGAGAATCTGGTAGCAGATAGCGATGCTGCAACCACGACCATCAATGATGATGCGGATGAAACCAGTCTGACATTGTCAGCGACTGACACGGTTAGCGAAGGTGGCACAATTACCTACACAGCTACGCTGGATAATCCTGCTGGTACCGCGATGACCGTTACTTTGAGTAATGGACAAGTAATCAGTATAGCTGCAGGAGCCACTTCCGGTACCGTTGATGTTATCGCAAGCGATGATGTTTATGGCGGCGGCGATACAGCCAGTGCGGCCATTGATTCTGTCAGCGGTGGTAATTTTGAGAATCTGGTAGCAGACAGTGATGCTGCAACGACCACGATCAATGATGATGCAGATGAAACCAATCTGACACTGGCAGCGACTGACACAGTAACTGAAGGCGGCACCATCACGTACACGGCTACGCTGGATAACCCAGCCGACACGGCAATGACCGTTACTTTGAGTAATGGTCAAGTAATTAGCATCGCTGCTGGAGCAACATCCGGCACGGTCGATGTTGTCGCGAGTGACGATGTCTATGCTGGTGGCGATACGGCTTCTGCCACAATAGTTTCTACCAGCGGTGGAAACTTCGAGAACCTGGTTGTCGATACAACTCCAGCAACCACCACGATCAGCGACGATGCGGATGAATCGAACCTGACATTGTCTGCGACTGACACGGTTAACGAAGGTGGCACGATTACCTACACGGCTACGCTGGATAACCCAGCCGACACGGCGATGACGGTTACTCTGAGTAATGGTGAAGTGATTAACATCGCAGCGGGCGATACGTCCGGAACAGTCGATGTAATTGCAAGCGATGATGCCTACGCGGGTGGTGACACTGCATCAGCAACGATTATCTCTACTAACGGTGGCAACTTCGAGAACTTGATTGTCGATGCAACCCCTGCAACGACCACAATAAACGATGATGCAGACACAACCAACGTTATCCTGTCAGCGACCGATACGGTGGCTGAAGGTGGCACCATCACCTACACGGCTACGCTAGACAACCCAGCGGCCAGCGCGATGACGGTCACGCTAAGCAACGGTCTTGTAATCTCAATTGCAGCCGGTGCTGTGAGCGGAACCATAGATGCAACAGCCAGCGATGATGTTTATGCCGGTGGTGATTCTTCTGCAGCTGCCATCACCTCAACCGATGGTGGCGGTTTTGAAAACCTGGTAGCCGATACCAATGCGGCAACAACGTCCATCACAGACGACGGTGATGTGACTAATCTGACTTTGACTGCCTCGGATACAGTCAGTGAAGGTGGCACGATTACGTATACCGCCAACCTGGATAACCCGGCTGGTACCGCGATGACGGTTACGTTGAATAATGGGCAAGTAATCAGTATCGCTGCAGGAGCCACTTCCGGTACCGTTGATGTTATCGCGAGTGACGATGTTTATGGCGGCGGCGATACAGCCAGTGCGGCCATTGATTCTGCCAGCGGTGGTAATTTTGAGAATCTGGTAGCAGACAGCGATGCTGCAACGACCACGATTAATGATGATGCGGATGAAACCAATCTAACACTTACTGCAACCGATACAGTCAGTGAAGGTGGCACAATTACCTACACAGCCTCTTTAGATAACCCGGCCGATACGGCAATGACCGTTACATTGAGTAATGGCGAAGTGATTAACATTGCAGCAGGCCAAACCTCCGGTACAGTCGATGTTGTTGCAGGTGGTGGCGACGAACAAGACGCGTCAATCGAATCAACTGCTGGCGGCAATTTCGAAAATCTAATCGTAGATGGTTCGCCTGCGAACACTTCTATTGTTGATTTGCCGCCCACTATAACAATTACCAATTTAACAGTTACTGAGGAAGCGGTAAGCGTTGGTGATGTTATTGCGACATTCGCTTCTTCCGATCCAGGAAATGACACGCTAAGCCACCAATTGCTCAATGACACGAATAACTATTTTGTGTTGGTTGGCAACGAAATTCAGCTAACTCAGAATGGCGTGGATGCAATAAACAATGACTCACTCAACTTATCGGAACTGGATATTACGGTTGAAGTTAGTGCAGGTGGGAAAACAGCGAATGATACTGGCGTATCAAATATAATCCGTGTTAATGAAGCACCGGAAACAGGATCTGACAGTTATTCCACTACAGAAGGCCTTAACCTAACAGTAGCCTCATCGAACGGCGTACTGGCCAATGATTCAGATCCTGAATCGGATTGGATGGTCGTTACCTCATTCGCTACCAATGCGAGCGGGTCCGGAGCGCAAACTGTAAACGGCACTAATACGGTAACCACAGAGCTCGGCGGAACCGTGACTCTCAATGCAGATGGATCGTTTTCGTATCAGCCACCGGCATCCGTCGATCATTCGCTGTCAGATCAACAGCAGGATAGTTTTGTATATCGCATTGGTGATGGCAATTCTGAATCTGCCTGGACGGCAGTAACCATTGATGTAAGTGACACAGCTCCAAACGCAGTGAATGATGCGGACAGCGTGGGCTATGGGAATACGACCAACGGTAATCTAATAAGCGGAGAGGGCGGGAATGGCGCAGACAATATTGGTCAGGACGCTACCACAGTCCACTCGGTTGAATTTAATGGTGTTAACTACTCAACATTCGATGCTAATAACCAGATCACGATAGACGCGGAATATGGAACCTTAACGGTAAACAGGGACGGAACGTATTCCTATGAATCAACCTCCTCGCTTGAAGCCACTACAGTTGGCGGAGGTAATTTAGGGACCTGGAGTGGCGTCAATCTCTATGGTTTTCAAGCGGGCACCAGCTTTACTAATGGAAACAGACTCAACCTATCTGCTGCTGATGGTACCGGGAATATCATGTATCAAAACGGCGCAGGTCTAGGCATGAATTCAAATACATTCTTCGACCAAAGCACTCAATTAGATCAGCGTTACGGTAATGCTGAAGCCATCGCTATCGATTTGACAGAGTCCGCGTTGTCAGCGACGGTGACATTGGGAGCAGTGTCTGCAGATGATGGCGGGGTTTGGTATGCCTACGACTCGAACTTCAATTTGGTTGATTCAGGAATCTTTGCTGGAGGTACCACGCAGGTTCAGGTCAACACCGAATCAGCATTTCAGTATCTGGTGATGAGTGCATCAGATAACAATGATGATTATAATATTACCAGTTTGGAATATGTGACTGACCCTGAATTCAGCGAATCATTCAATTACACCATAATCGATGCAGACGGAGATACTTCGAGTGCAGAGCTGGTGGTAGATCACAGTGCACTTTCAGTGGCCGTAGCTGACACCAATACTGCGTATGAATCATCACTCCAATCTGGCACTGAGTATGGAGTTCGCTCTGCTACCAGCGAAGGCAACTTACTGGATAACGATGAGGCAGTATCAGCAGAAACCAGTATCACTGAAATCGTGTTCGATGGTGTTACTTACACACCGGATAGTGCCGGAAGAATATTTGTTGATTCACCGCAAGGTTCATTGATTGTGTATACCCGGGATGATGCGGCCAATAATGTTAAAGCGGGGGATTATGAATATACCATCGACTCGAATAATTTATCGGGCGATGACTCCAGTGAGGTTTTCGGCTACACACTTAGCAATGGAACCGCTTCAAGCAGCAGTGAGCTAACTATCAATATTGTTGATGACGCTCCTATCAGCAATGATACAGAGAAAACGCTTTCCTCAGATGGTGCCGCTCAAACATATAATCTGGTAATCGTGTTAGACCGATCCGGCAGTATGGGATGGGATGTCAATGGACGAAACAGTAATGCAAATGGATTTGATCCCGATAGTGTACGAATGGACATAGCCAGAGATGCATTAGAACAGTTGTTTGAGTCTTATGACGTTATAGGGAATGTCAACATCCAGATCGTCGATTTTTCTGATAACGTGACTAGTTCCCAGTGGTACACTGATGATTTGAATGGAGCCAATGAGTATTTGTCAGGAGTAACTCCGAACGGAGGTACTCATTACAGTACAGCTCTTGATGAGGTGATGAATGATTTTGCTCCCCCAGCAGGGGACAAGACGCTGGTCTACTTTATTTCAGATGGTGAGCCGACCAACAATTATGGCGTGTCAGGTGCACAGCAAACTACTTGGGAAACGTTCCTTGATGACAACAACGTAGATATGTCCTTTGGTATCGGTATCGGAAGGGTTAGCGTCGATTCGCTTGAGCCAATCGCTTACCCTAATGTCGATTACAACGGCGACGGTGTGGAAGACTATGCTATCCAGGTTTCTGACGCCAACGGACTGGCTACCACACTGTTGAGCACACTGGATACCGGTATTATTTCCGGGTCTATATCTATATTGGCTGGTGAAGGCGCTGCAGGTTTGTATGTCGGAGCCGATGGTGGCTACATTCAAAGTGTGGTCATAGATGGGCAGACATATACCTACAATCCGGGAGTGAGTGATAGTGTCGTAGTGAACACAGCCTTGGGTGGTAAGCTCACTGTGAACTATGTGAGTGGTGAATATTTCTATCAGGTCGGTTATGACGAAACGACCGTGGGCGAACAAGAGGTATTTACCATTACAGCTATTGATGGAGACGGTGATTCCATCACAGCAGACTTAACAATCAATCTGGAATATACACCAGCGTTGGATGCGAATCGTGACACACTCCTGACCAACGTTGAGGATGGTTCTGTTATTGTGATTCCGGACAAAGCGTTGTTATTCAATGATACTGCCGGGATTAGTGCTGAGGTTGCTTCCGTTGACAACCCTATTGGCGGTTCAGTGTCACGATCGGGCGCGACGGAATTCATTGTAGAAAGCGCGAATGCACCGCTCAGTGAATCGGATTTTAGTGCTGTTGCAACTCAAATAAGCGAGCAGGGTGGGGATAGTGAAACGATTGGACTTAATAATTCGATTGCAAATGCTTTCGATTTTACCCGATCCTATTTCGGTGCAGACGGTTCTTCACTTGCCGGGCTTGATACGAGTGGATACAGTGCAGCGTACACTGGCAGGCTGGAAAACAACGGCCTCATCAGTGGCTCCGATCAGGATTGGTTGAAAATCTCATTAGCTGAGGGTGAATTTATTTGGTTTGATATTGATGGCGCTAGTTCAACAGTACAAATCAATGTCTATGACGCTGCTGGCGTTTATCTCGAAACGATCGACGACAACGGTCAGCCTTGGGGTGGATATACAGCAGGAGACACTGGCGAGTATTTTGTGCAGATAACAACAGCAGACGCCAGCTCAACCGATTATCAATTATATATGTCCATTGATACGTCGAATGCTAATTATGAAGGTCCAGATCTCGGATTTGAGTACACGCTTGAAGATGACGGCCATTCCGATAGCACAAAAGTGGATATTCATTCTGTTGGAGACGGCAATCCCATTATAGGCACCGAAGACGATGAAATTCTCGTGGGGGGGTCTACTGATGATGCGCTTTATGGGCAGTCAGGTTCCGATGCTCTGGTAGGCGGAGCGGGTGACGACACGCTTGATGGTGGCGATGACGATGACCTGCTGATTGGTGGTACCGGTGAAGACACATTAACCGGCGGGCTCGGATCGGATATTTTTGCCTGGGAACTCAATGACGGAGGGATTCTCGGGGTGGTATCGACTGATGTTGTGACCGATTTTGAATCTTCCGATGTACTTGATTTAAGGGATTTGTTGGTGGATGAATCTGAGTCCAGCCTGACTGAATATTTATATGTTGAAGAGCAGGGCGGTAATACCATCGTACATGTCAGTAGTACAGGCGGTTTTAGTGACGGTGTCTATAATGCCATTTCAGAAGACCAGACGATTGAGCTCAGTGGTGTAGATTTGGTTTCACAGTTCGGCGGTGATCAAAATGCAATTATTCAGGATTTGATTAATAGCGGAAAGCTTTTAACTGACCTCTAATTCGTGCAGCTGAGATATGAAGGAAAACGTGATGCCCTTTGTTAAAAGAGATGAATCCGGTGCCATCGTTGCTGTTTGCCAACAGCGGGACGAGTACTTTTCTGAAGAGATTGAAAATGATGATATCCAGTTAAAAAGCTTTATGTATCAGCTAACTCAGCAACAGGGTTTGATGGGCGAGACGGACTTAGGCTTTATACGCGTCGTCGAGGATTTGATTGATGTGTTGATAGCAAAAAACTACATCCGATTTACCGACCTGCCTTCTGAAGCGCAGGCTAAAGTCAGAATACGGCAAACACTTAGAAATAAAGTAACCGGGCAGCTGGACCTATTATCAGACGAAGATGAAGGATTCTTTTAACTGTAAAATAGTGGATGCATCTGACTATCCGATTACTCTTTAAAATCCTTGGGGAAAAACGTGCCTGTACCGCCGTCTATCCCCAATTTCTTCAAGGCTTCCCACTCAGCCTCGGTTGTGACACCTTCCGCTATTGCCTTCAATCCAATCGAATGAAGGATGGTGCAGAAGCCTCTTAAAAATACCTGGTAAGGCACACTGGTATCGATATCGTGTATCAACGACCTGTCAATTTTGACGTAATCCAGGCCCAAGTCGTGAAGTTCTCCGATCCGGGTAACTTCCTGAGATACGTGTTCAATTCCTATTACGCATCTCAGGGGTTTTAATAGCTGACACAAATAGCGAAACCGTTCCAGATTCTGGAAAACGCCGAATTCAGGTACTTCGAGCCACAGTAACTCAACTTTATTTCCAAAACGCTCCAACATGTCGACTAATTGCCGTATGGCGCCTAGATCAGAAAGCAAGCCAGCTGATAAGTTGATCCCGATGTGTTCACCTTGTTTCTCTATCATATCCAGTGCGAGTTCGACTACAACCAAATCGAGCTGCGGCGCCAATCCCAGGCGGCTGATATGGGGCATGAATTCCCCCGCCATCAGCAATTGGCCATTTTCACTTTGCAAGCGAGCCGGTGTTTCATAGTGCATCAACCGGTTGCTAATGCTTACGACCGGGAAACGTTCAAGCGTGAGCCTTTTGTCGTTAAGTGCACTTTGCAGCAACCCGTTCCAATCAACTTTCTCCGTCCGTTCATTTTCAGACACCACACGAGATGGGACGTATATACAACTATCCGTGTCATCGTTTCCTGCACTTTCTAATACGCTGTCTAAGCGGGTAAGCAGGGTGCTGATGGTTTCTCCGAAGTGGTAGCTGGTGCACGACCCGAGCAACTTGACGTTAGGCAGACCAAGTTCGCGGCACACCTGAAGCAACATGGTCAAAATTTCTTTTCCGGATTCTGGTGGGACGTTGTCACCGGGGATAATGATAAGAAAATCCGATCCGTTCAATCTACCGGCCACCGCCTTACCGCTGACCCTGTCCTCGCACTCTCGCTGGAGTACTGCGCCAAAGCGTTTTAGCATGGCGTCCATCGTTTGGCGGCCTTCGGTTTTATTCAGACTGAACAGGTCACTGATACGTATTGTAATGAGTGCGCCGTATGCGCTGTCGTCGTCATTCTGTAAATAGGCGCGGAGGTGTCCGAGTACCGGTTCTCTGTTAAGAATGCCGGTTATCGTGTCGTGTTGCATATCCTTGCGCCAGCTATCCAGCTTTTTCGATTCATCATCCAGCATCTTTCGAACATGGGCAGACAACTTATTCATTGATCGAACCACTTCTTTGAATTCGGTTGTGCGGGGTTCCTGAGTAGTAATAAACCGTCTTTCTCCGATGGCTTGCGCATGCTCAACGGTTCTATTTAGAGGTCGTATGATAATCTTAAGTAGAAGCGAACCGATGATTCCGCACAGAACGGATACCGCCAAAAAATAGTAAGTGAGGCGCTTTGTGTTATTCCAAAGCTGTTTATATCCGAACCGGGTTTGACTGCTTAACGAAAGGGTGCCAATTTGCTTCCAGCCGTCATTTACTTGAGCAATACCGGGTTGAATACTGATAGGGAATAATTTCATAAGCCACTTGGGGGCTTCTTTAAAATCACTATTATCTGCTTCTACATTGATAGAGCTACCGTCAACAAAATCCAACTTTATGAATTGGTAGTGCCCGATATCAAATTGAGAGTTAATCACTAATTCAGAGGTCATGTGGTCATCAGCAGTTTGACTCAAGGACAGTGCAATGGAGGTTACATTATCGATATTGCTTCTGAATAGCTGTTCTTCAAGGTAGTACTTTGCAGAAAGGCTGCTAACAAAAAAACTGCCGATGAAAGCGGCTGACATCATTGCTAAAATAGATATCCAAAGCTGTTTGTGTAGTGACATAACTTATATCATCCAACCAATGTTCATAATGTATCAAGTCCCTCTGCCCGCATTCTCAGCAATACATCCCGCCATCTGGAGAGTCTTGTTTCCGGTTTATTCGCTTTCGCTTTACTGTCATTGCCAATCCATAATCCGTTGCTGTTAAAACTGAATACAGGTACCAGATCAGATCGTTGAGAGGCCGGGCGTATTTCAGTGCTCAAATTATCTAATATGAACGGTTCTGATGTAGGTGTAGTGTAATAGGCGACAACCATATGTGCTTGTGGCTTGGATAGGCCAATATCCGCCTTTACATAAACCAGGCGCAGTTGTTCATCGGGGATGCCCAGTTTCAGTAACGACACGTATTTTGCAATGCTAAAGTCTTCGCAATCTCCCTGCTGAATACCCATAGTTTGCAGCGGGGTTGCCCAATAATCGGATTTGCCCCAGATTTCCTGGTCGCTCCGGAACGCAACATTTTGGTTAAAGAAGTCATTTACCATTAGCAGCTTTTCGTTTGTCCCCGTTTTTCCGGCATTGTCCAACATGTCTTTCCAGCGGCGAACTGTATCCGAGCCCTGCTTGCCATAGAGTGCTTCCGCTTCCTTTAGAAAGCGACTGTCAGTGGGTTCAGCAATGACAGCTAAGGAAATTGCCAGGGCAGATATATAGGTGAGTATCCGGTATCGGGACGTCATACCTAATCTACCTGACAAGCTTTTTATTCAGGAAGGCATCCGCCAGCAGGGTTCCTTGGAAACATCTAGATGTCATTCAGTGCTCGTTGGTAATCGAATTTGGCTTCACTCAAATAATTCTAGTTGTATCAGGGGATTAGGCAAAAAATGAGGGGTAGAAATTGAGCCGCTGGTTGGGTATTTACGGGTGTTGTGTGGCAGGGCAATGGCAATCTAAGTGCAGGAGGCCTTCGAGAGCAAGACCTACACTATTCTTCTACTTTTTGAGACAGCTTCTGAACCTGTTCTTTTAGGGTCTTAATATCGGATTCGAGCGCTTCCATTTTATTTGCATCAACCAGGTGGTTTTTAACAAAAACACTGGTGATTTTTGCCTGGATCTTCCAAAGCTCAATAACCTCCGATAAGGGCAGTGAGTAGGTTTTGAATTCGGCGTTATCACTTTTTAGAATGAGAAAACCTTTGTCCTCTTCATAAAAGTAAACTCGCTTGGCGATAATGCCTTCTTCACTGATCACAATACAGATGGAGCCATTTTCAATTTTATCCCAATCGTCAATGAACTCACTTACCACTATCTCTCTGGGATAGATGGTAGGGGTCATGCTATCACCGCTGATTTCAAACAGTCGGTAATTGCCTTCCTCGTATCCCGGAATTTTATAAACATCTAAAGTTTTCAGGTACTCCACGTCCTGGCAATTTTTGATGTATCCGGCTTGAGCCTCCTCTTTAATCATGGGAATCAGAATACTGTCATTGATATCCCGGGTGATCACCGACTGCTTACGTTCATTTTCACTATTATTTTTATTACCGCTCAAAAATTGATTTCCTTGACCATTAATCAACCAGTTGCAGTTGATGTTGAAGACCTGACTTATTTGAGTGAGCGTATCCAGTGACAATTTGGATTTTCCGGTCTCCAGCCGGGAAAGCGCACCCTGGGTAATCCCTATGCTGTCAGAAAAGTCCTTTTGCGATAGAGACAGGAGTTCGCGGAGTTGTATCAATCTGGATTTAGTCGATTCACGTTTTGTCATTTTGTCTCGGTATATTAATATAGTTATATCATGGGATTCAATATGACTATATTAATAAATCCTGTGTTATGATTGAGGGTAAGGTATCAATTAATGCACGTCGTTCCAGGCAGGTAGTGAACAACAAAGGCTGCAAATAGCGTGCATCGGCCAACCTTAAATTGACCGGCGCAGTGTAACACGCATCTAGACAATAACATTCATCCGAAGGAATGCCGCACAATGCCAATGACTACCTCTGTTGAACTGAAGTCGCACCCATTCCTGGTCGTGGCGGAAGACGATCTGGACGATCAATTGCTAATTAGAGACGCACTTGTGGACAATGGCATGAGCGTGAGCGATATTATTTTCGTGAACGATGGAGATGAACTACTGCAAATCCTACCTTCACTCCAGCCTTGCCCGGTTGTGATCATGCTGGATCTGAATATGCCTAAGATGGATGGCCGGGAAGCGTTGCAGGAAATAAAAAAGAACGATAGGTTTAAACATATTCCTGTGATTATTTTCACAACCTCCAGTGCCGATGAAGACGTCAAAATGACTTATGAGAGTGGCGGGAACACATTTTTTACCAAGCCGGCTTTATACGAAGAATTAGTCGAGGTGACCGGTCTGATTCTTAGTTATTGGTTCGGAAAAGCCGAGTTTTGTAGTGTGAAAACTTGAGAGTAACCCAGCTTTTTATTCATCCGGTAAAATCTCTGGGTGGTATTTCAGTCCAATCCTACGCTGTTGATCGTTTTGGCCCGCAATGGGATCGGCGCTGGATGGTGGTGGACGAGCAGGGCCGGTTTATAACGCAGCGGCAATACGCCAAAATGGCACTAATCCGCACGTCGATGGATCAGGATCAGGTTACCCTGACGGTTCCTGATGGTTCTGAATTGCAGTTCAGTTCCCGAGAATTTAATTACGAAACGCCTGTTACTGTTTCGGTCTGGCGCGATCAGTGCGTAGCTTTGGAAGGTCGAGCCGAATTGAGCGAGTGGCTGAGCAATCAATTGGGCATTCCTTGCCGTTTAGTCTTTATGCCGGAGCAGTCTCGGCGATTGGTTGATACCGCTTATGCAGAAAACCGGGAAACGGTGAGTTTTGCCGATGGTTTTCCACTACTGCTGACCACCGAAGAGTCATTGCAAGACCTTAACCTCCGCTTGGGGTATACGGTTGGGATGAATCGCTTTCGTCCCAATTTGGTATTGGATGGAGAGCAACCCTGGCAAGAAGACACTTGGCAACGGCTGATCGTCGGTGAAGCGGAATTTGTAGTAGCCAAGCCCTGTTCCCGTTGTGCCATACCTACTATTGATCCTGAAACCGGCAGCAAGCAGCCAGAGGTATTTCGTACCTTGAAGCAATTTCGTCAACAGGATGGACAGGTTTTTTTCGGGCAGAATTTGCTGGTATCCAAGCCAGGGGTGGTGAGAGTAGGGGATATTGCCAGAGCCTTACCCCTGCGCTGAATCAACCATCAAGAGGTTAAGTTATAGGCCGGCTGGTGGCATCCAAGGAGCACACGTCTACACTGTAAGAAACAGGCGATACCGGAATAAGCCCGGTTAAGAGACGTAAAGTATGAACATTCATTACCGATTTGACATAGAAAATCAACCACTTGAGTACGATGTGGATGTGGATCGGGAGTTTGATTTCAGACAAAAGCGGGAAGACATACCGGAATGGACCAAACTCAGGCATAAGCAATGCCCTAACTGCCCGTTAACGGTAAAAGATTGTGAATATTGCCCAGCCGCGGTCGATTTAGCTAAAGTAGTGACCGATTTTCAGGGTTTACCAGCAATCAAGCAATCCGGTGTCAGCGTCGTTACGCCCGAGCGAGAATATTACAAACAAACCTCGTTAGAGGAGGGCTTACGTTCGTTAATGGGGCTGATAATGGCCACCAGTGATTGCCCCATTCTGCATCAGTTAAAACCCAATGCCCGCAATCATTTACCCTTTGCCACCCAGGATGACTTTATCATTCGTTCGACGGCGCTGTATTTATTGCGTCAGTATTTTAATTACCGGGAAGGCAAGCGGCCGGACTGGGAGTTGCAGGGCTTGATCAGTCTCAACGTGGAATTACAGACCCTGAATCAGGCGCTGTGGGAACGAATGAAAGACGCGTGTGATGGTGATTCTAATCTGAAAGCGTTGTTGAGCTTTCTGGATATGGCGTCCAGCGTTAGTTATTCGCTGGAGGGTCAGTTGCAGAAAGTGCGGGAACTGATGACAGATGAGCTGGAATCACCTGCCATCGATGTACGCGTTCAGGGCTTATTTTGACTTTTTAATGCGCACCGCGAGGACGTCAATTTCTGCGTGGTGCAGCACAGCGTTTGCGGTTGAACCCAATAACAACGCCAAACCATGACGGCCATGGCTGCCCATCACAATCAAATCCACATGCTTTTCTTTTCCGACTCTGAGAATTTCCTTCTCGGTTATACCCACTTCCAGATATTGGCGTTCAGGGGGAACACCTAACTGCGCTCCCAGCTCTTTTAATTGGGATTCTGCCTGTTTTTCAAGTTCCTTATGTAAATCCCCCAGGTCTACCGGAAATTCGCCCCCATAGGCTATCGAGATGGGCTCCAGTACATGAATAATACTGAGGGTGGCGGAGAACGTGTCTTTTAGGGCGGCGGCGCGGGCTGAGACATCTTCTGATTCCTGATTGAAATCGGCCGCTAACAATATATGTGAATATTGACTCATGGGATCATCCTTATCAAAACAAAGTATCTGGAGGTATCAACCGACACTAATCTATTAGATAATGCCCGGCCGTATTAATTCAAGCATTGTTTTGCATACGCTGGTTTGAGCCGAACCGGACAGCTAGGGTAAGTGGGACAACTCATTACTCAATAGAAAGGAATGTTCGGTTTGGTCTATGTGCTAATCGCAATTGCGATGCTCTTTATAATTGGCCCGATAGTGACTATGAGGCCATCGGCTAAAGAACGCCGGCAAGCGCGTATCCGTCAAGCTGCGTCGGAACGCGGTGTGTCAACGACGCCTATATCGTTAAAAACCAACAAAAAACTCAATCATTTATTACAGCGAAACCCCCATATCGAAAAGTATCATTGGTTTCGTTATCAGCTAGTGGCTAAGGAAGACGAGCCTTCGCCTTCAATAACCGGTGAGTGGACACAGCGCAAAGACCGTGATGGCACGTTAGTCTGGGAAGCCGCTGACATCAAACAACAGGAGCCGCCCCTGGTAGCTGAATTAATACAATTATGGCAGGCGCAGCAAAACGAAGATTTTCTTAAGCTGGAATTAACGCCCCGTGGGGCAGCGATCGTCTGGAATGAGCGCGGCGATGTTGCGGAAACCGAAGCTTTATGTGACTTACTCAAAAAGCTGATGCAAAGCTAAAGAGCCGATCCGGTGCTTACTGCTTTGCCGCGTCGGCATGGGTATTGTCGGAATAGTGTTGTTGCACGTATTCTGGGGGTTTGACCAGAATTTTCCAGTCGCGGTAGTGCCGTATATCCTGCCATAAAGATCGGAGTTCAAACAGTTGCAGGTAGACCGGATTATAGGGCTTTTCCGGCATTCGCGTGACGCCATAAACGATTTCCCCTGCCTCTTGCTCGTCTCGGAATGTACCGAATAATCGATCCCAAAAAATAAAGATCCCACCGAAATTAGTATCAATTTGCCCGGAATTCCGGCCGTGATGAACCCGGTGATGGGACGGTGTGTTGAATATTTTTTCGAGCCAGCCAAGGCGTTTAACCTGTTCGGTGTGCAGGAAAAATTGATACACCAGATTGCC
Organism: Ketobacter sp. MCCC 1A13808; assembly: GCF_009746715.1. Lineage (NCBI taxonomy): Bacteria > Pseudomonadati > Pseudomonadota > Gammaproteobacteria > Pseudomonadales > Ketobacteraceae > Ketobacter > Ketobacter nezhaii. The sequence goes on along the minus strand of NZ_VRKW01000004.1, from coordinate 417,426 downwards.
TTCGATCGCTAACAACACCCAGTTTTTGTCAAACCCCACCAACGCTGCAGGAATCCACCATAGCAACCAGCCACCATTCAGGTCGTGAATGAAGTTTTGTCTTAAAGCAGTGGAAAAGTTCATGTGTTGGGATGAATGGTGAGTGACATGTCCGGCCCAAAACCAGCGTGTTTTGTGCATCAGAATATGATTCACATAAAAACAAAAATCCACCAACAGAATCAACATCAGGATACTGATAAAAGAGGCCTCGGGGCGCCATTGCCATCCAAACTGCCATACCCAGCTGTAGAACGCCTGTATGAACAGTGCGATGGCAATGCCATCCACCATTTTGTAAGAAAAACCGGTGCCGATGTTCGCCAGAGTTTCTTTAAAGTGATAGACGCTGTTCAGACCTTTGTGGCGAGTGTACCCCCATTCCACCAGAATGAATCCGACAAATACGGCGCCGAATATCAGCACAAAAAAAACAGCGTGTAAAACGTCAGACATGCAAATTACCTGCGTAGGGTGCTCTTAGAATGGGTAGATTACAGGGTAACCGAAAGTAAGGATTGACTATTTCAGGCATTTTTTTGACAATTACCGCCACTCGGGTCCAGCATTAACGTTTTCAGGTCCGGTGGAGTAAGCCAATGATGTTGGCAGAAATGAATGTGAGTGGTGATTTGGCGGCACTGTTGTTGCGTTTCATCGAGCAAAAGCAGCTGGACGCACCCGAATTGCAAAAGCAGCTGTGCCAATACCCCCCGGCCAGCCGCATGACGTTCCGTAGCTGGTGGTGTTATTTGGACCAACTACAAGCGTTAATGCCGAAGATCCCGATAGGCCTGGAGCTGGGGCTTGCTATCGAGCCGGCTTACTTGGGCGTACTGGGTTATCTGACCCTTTCCTGCGATACCGTTGCCGAAGCGTTGCAGCGTTTTGAGCACTACCAGCGTCTATTGCACGATGGCGAAACAGCCAGCACACGGCTGAGCCAAGATCAATTTTGTATTCACTGGAGTTCGCAATTTGGAATATCGACCCAGCTGTCCGATGAAGTGTTGATTATGGGGATGGTGAAAAATCTGCGTATTATCACCGGTAATAATGATTTACAGCCTTGCCGGGTGCAGTTTGTGGGCGCTCAGCCACAGGGGGGGATTGATTACCGGCGTTGGCTGGATTGCCCCGTCAGCTTTGAACAGCCGGAGTTAATGCTGTGTTTCCCGTTGGACTATCTCAAGCGTCCGGTATCGCACAGTGACCCGTCTTTAAAAAAACTGTTAGACCAGCAGGCTCAAGCTTTGTTGGATGTGATTCCCCGTCAGGAAGTATTTTACCAACAACTGCAACAGGCCATTGTCAAAGTGATTCAAAGCGGTACGCCAACCCAGGAGAAGGTGGCTTCGTTGTTGAAATTGTCAAGCCGAACCCTGCACCGGCGTTTGTATGAACAAGGCTTGGAATTCAGGACCTTGTTGAAGCAGACGCGTCTTCAATTGGCAAAACAATACCTGGCAGAGCGCAAACTCAGATTAACGGAAATTGCGTTATTGCTGGGGTATTCCGAGCAAAGTGCGTTTACTCGTGCCTTCCGTCAATGGAGTGGGGAAACCCCTTTGCAGTATCAAAGAAAATTGAGTGCTGCCGGCATTAGTTGACCTCTATCAGCGCTTGTAAATGCTCTACGATATTGTCGCCGTAACGGGTTACCAGAAAAGGCACCGGGTGATCTGGGTCTGATACCATGGTGCGCCCGAGAATATTCCATTTTGAGCGTACATCTTTGAGTGTGGCAGTGACTTCATCGCTATGCGGTGCGTGTTCCAGTTGCTGTAATTGGCGGTCAAATAGTAATGCCATTTGTTCCAATGTCAGATCGGCGCGTACGCCTGACTGTATCCAGCTATCGTCCAGGTAACGCAATGACATTTGCTGCATCAGCAAACTGAGCCGCGCCAACTGCTCCCAACCGGGCATGGCTTGGGACGCGCTCTGCGGAAACAAGGTCGAGTTGAGTTGTACCAGGCTTGTATACAGGCTCTTTGCGGATTCCCGGTAGCGGGCATCCACTGTTTGTTCCAGAAAACCACCGCGTTTGAGGCTGGCCATGCTGGAATTAAGTGATTGTGCCATGAAATTCCACTGACTTTGCATATTGCTGGATTCGGCTTCCAGGCCTTTGTGCTTAAGCTCACCCCGCAACTGCTCAAGCCGTTCTTTACAGGCAAGTAGATGGTCAGTCAACGCCCGGGTGTATTGCTTGTCTCCATTTGAGGACTGATATAAATGAAAGTACGCCATTACGGCAACGAGATGGCGTTGGGTCTGTATCAGATGCAGTTTCAACGCGGGATCGTGGGGCTGCGCCATTGCAAACGAGTTGATTAAAAAAAATACTATCAGTGAGGTTGCTATTCGCAGTCTGAAAATCATTACCGGCTATTCAGGTGTCTTTCTGAGTGGTGGCACCATTATTTTTACGATTGCGGGAAATGGCAAATCTGTTTTTAAAGTGCGGAACCCGTACCCAGCATGGTTGTCACATAACCTGTTGATAAATAATGATTTCACGATTTTTGTGCAGAATTAATTATCGTTAAATTTGGAAAAAAACCGGATAAGCACCTAAAAACAAATTAATAAAGGTCGAAACTGGTCGCTTGACCAATAGCCTGACACCTCTTATATATGTCGCCCCTTTAGACGAATTATTAATATCGGATTGGGCCTGTCCGGCTCAAACACAGCTCATGCAGCAAGGTTGGAAAGTACTCTATGGGTAAATCGCTGGTTATAGTGGAATCGCCCGCAAAAGCGAAAACCATCAATAAATATTTAGGCAAGGATTTTGTGGTCAAGTCCAGTGTTGGGCATGTCCGCGACTTGCCGACCAGCGGCAGCGGCAAGAAAACCGTTGATCCCAAAGAGCGGGCCAAGCAAGCGGCGCTCACTCGCAAAATGGCGCCGGAAGAAAAAGCCCTATATAAAAAAGAAAAAGCGAAAACTTCGCTGATCGGTCGAATGGGGTTGGACCCGGAGAATGGTTGGAACGCGCAATACCAGGTACTGCCGGATAAGGAAAAGGTGGTCAGCGAGCTGCAACGGCTGGCAAAAGACGCTGACACTATTTATCTTGCGACGGATTTGGATAGGGAAGGGGAGGCGATTGCCTGGCATTTGCAGCAGGTGATTGGTGGCGATGAAGGCCGTTACAAGCGCGTGGTGTTCAATGAAATCACCAAAAAGGCGATCCAGGGTGCTTTCAAAGAGCCGGGTCAGCTTAATACCAACCGGGTTAATGCTCAGCAGGCGCGTCGCTTTCTGGATCGGGTAGTGGGGTATATGGTATCGCCTTTGCTGTGGGCGAAGATCGCCCGGGGCTTATCAGCCGGGCGGGTGCAATCGGTTGCGGTGAAATTGGTGGTGGAGCGCGAGCGTGAAATCCGCGCATTTATACCCGAAGAATACTGGGAAATTTTTGCGGATACCTTCACTGCTAAAAAAGCGCAATTGCGATTACAGGTAACCAAAGAAGACGGCAAGAATTTCCGTCCAACCAATAAAGAACAAGCCGACAAAGCGTTAGCAGGCCTGGACGGACAAACCTATATTGTGGCGGGTCGTGATGATAAGCCGACCAAATCCCGGCCGGCAGCACCATTCACAACGTCAACGCTGCAGCAGGCTGCCAGCACCCGGTTGGGTTTCAGTGTTAAAAAAACCATGATGATGGCGCAGCGTTTATACGAAGCGGGTTACATCACTTATATGCGTACCGACTCCACCAATCTCAGTACGGACGCAGTGGCCAGTTGCCGGCAATACATTGAATCCAGTTTCGGAGAGCGTTATGTCCCGAAAGATCCGCTGACCTACGCCAGCAAAGAGGGCGCTCAGGAGGCGCACGAAGCGATTCGCCCCTCTGAGGTGTCAACACTCGCTAGTGCCGTCTCCGGGTTGGAAAACGACGCTCAACGGCTTTACGACCTGATCTGGAAGCGCTTTGTAGCATGCCAAATGCCGCCAGCAGAATATCTGAGCACCAACCTGACGGTAAAAGCCAATAACTTCGAACTGCGTACCAAGGGTCGTATCCTTAAATTTGACGGCCACTTGATCGTTAATATGCCGGGAGCCAAAAAGTCGGATGAAGACATAGAATTACCGGATGTCGCGGTCGGGGAAACCTTGGATCTGAAGAAATTGGACCCGAGCCAGCATTTCACCAAGCCACCGGCGCGGTTCTCGGAAGCCAGCCTGGTGAAAGAGCTGGAAAAACGCGGCATCGGGCGCCCATCTACTTATGCTTCAATCATCTCCACTATTCAGGATCGCGGTTACGTGAATCTGGAAAACAAGCGCTTTTATGCCGAGAAAATGGGCGATATCGTTACCGATCGTCTGAATGAAAATTTCAATAACCTGATGGATTTCAGTTTCACAGCCAAGATGGAAGAGCAATTGGATGAAATTGCGGAAGGGCGCTTAAACTGGAAACAGGTGCTAGACCATTTCTATTCGGATTTCTCCAAAAAACTGGAAAAGGCCGAAGCGGATGATGGGGGTATGCGAGCCAACCCTCCAGTCGAAACCGATATAGAGTGCCCCGCTTGTGGGCGTCCCATGGCAATTCGTACCGGTAGCACCGGTGTTTTTCTTGGTTGTACCGGCTACTCGTTGCCTCCCAAAGAGCGGTGCAAAGAAACCATTAACCTGATCCATGGTTCAGAAACCATCAACGCCGACGACGATGAGAGCGAAGCAAAAGCGTTGAGGGAAAAGCGCCGCTGTTCCAAATGCGGCACGGCCATGGAAAATTACCTGATTGATGAAAAGCGCAAATTGCATATTTGCGGTAATAGCCCCGATTGTGAAGGCTATGAAATAGAGCCCGGTAATTTCAAGATCAAAGGATACGATGGCCCCATTGTAGAATGCGATAAATGCGGTTCGGATATGCAGTTGAAGACCGGGCGATTCGGTAAGTATTTCGATTGTACCAACGGGGAGTGCAAAAACACCCGTAAGCTATTGAGAAACGGCGAAGTAGCACCACCCAAAGCGGATCCGATACCCATGCCGCACCTGAAATGCGAAAAAAGTGATGACTATTTTCTGCTCCGCGACGGTGCTTCCGGAATGTTCCTGGCTGCCAGTCAATTCCCTAAACATCGTGAAACAAGAGCGCCGTTGGTAGAAGAAATTCAAAGTGTTGCGGATCAGCTCGACCCGAAATATCAATTTTTGGTAAGCGCGCCCCAACAAGATCCGGACGGGAACAAAGCCATTATCCGTTACAGCCGTAAAACCAAGTCACAATATGTGATGACGGAAAACGAGGAGGGTAAGGCGACCGGGTGGGCTGCTACCTATGATGGAAAAAAATGGGTAGAAAAAGCCGCGGAGAAAAAAGCCCCGGCCAAAAAGAAATCAGCGGCGAAAAAGAAAACCGCTAAAAAGACAGTCAAGAAAGCGGCTGCAAAAAAAAGCAGCGCCAAGAAAAGTGAGTAGGGTTTAGACCGGCTTGACTGTTTTTAACCAGTCAGGCCCGTTTTGTTGGGGGTAAATGAAAGGTCACATTATCAGGGTATTGACTACCTATCAGCGGCCTAAACTTTAAATCTGGCCAGTGAATCAGTCAGTTGCTCAATGGAATTCTGCATTTCCCGAGCTGAGTGCAGAGTGTCTTCCGCAGCGTGAGCAGCATCACCCGAGCGGGTATCAATGGCTTTCAGGCTTGATTGCACATGGTTGACGGTTTCTGTTTGTTCCAGTGTTGCAGCCGATATTGATTGCGTTCGGTTGTTAATATCGGACACTCCCTGCAGAATTTCTTCTAGTTTTGCAGTCAGTCTTTGGGCATTGCTAACCGATTGTCCGGTTACCTCTACGCTGACTTGCATCGCATTTACCGCTTCCTGCACACCGGTCTGAATCTTTCCCAATACGTCGTCTATTTCAACGGTCGACTCGTGACTGCGTTGTGCAAGGCTACGAACTTCGTCTGCCACCACAGCGAAACCACGGCCTTGCTCACCCGCACGGGCGGCTTCAATGGCCGCATTCAAGGCCAGCAAATTGGTTTGTTGCGCGATGCTTTTGATAACCGATAGTATTTCAGTTACCCCTTGGCTTTGGTCTGCCAGCTTTTCTACGACACTCATAGAGCCGTTGATATTTTCAGTCAGGTGGGAAAAACTTTGTACGGTAGAGTCGACTAGTTGCTGCCCCTCGCGGGCATGTTCATCGGCATTTTGTGCGGCGTTAGCAGTAAACTCGGTTTCTCTTGCTACTTCCTCCGCCGCGGATGACATCTCTTCCATTGCGTGCGTAATGCGGCGGGTTTCTTCCGTTTGCTGCTGTACAATCCTGCTATTAAGCTCGGCCAGTTTCTTTACGCTAAGAGCGTGCTCGGATGTGGTGTCGCTGCTTTCTCGGGCTGCGGTAATCAATTGTTGCATTTGCTTGATCATGGCGTTGAAATCCCGGTTTAAAACGGCAAATTCGTCCTGACTATGTTGCTGGACTTCAACGGTCATGTCGCCGCCAGCTACTTTACCTGCACTTATCACCATGTTGTCGATGTTTACACGCAGCGAGATATAGAGACCAAAATACAGATAGCCGATTACTGCCAGCAGAACGAAAAGACATACTACTAATGTAATCCGGTTGCTCTCTTTCGCTTGAAGCCGTTGGTGTACAGCCGTGGTGGCGTGGTCCAGAATTTTGCCTTCCAGGTTACGTATAGGGCTCAGAAATCCGGTCATTTGCTCGTTAAATTGTTGCCAGGTCTGCCGTTCCGAGATGGCTTCCACCACCTGATCATTGAACAAAAACAAAATCTTATCGACCACTTCGCTGGCTTGCTTCTGCTCATTGATGAACGGAATGTCCGTAAATTCCTTTTGCATTTTGGAAAAAGCATCTGTGGATTCTGTGAACGCATTTTTAGCGTCGTAAAACGACGCGTCTACCTCGGTGAAGCTGGCGCTGTCCAGGTAGTTAGTGTTCAGAGTATTGCTGCCATAGCCCCTCAATTTAGACAGCGACGCTTGTAGAGGGCGGACTTTGTCCAGATAAAAACTCATGTAGGCATTAATTTGCGGGTCGCTGTCATTGGACAACCCGCTGGATTTAGCGATTTCAAGCACGATACTGTCGATTTCACTTACCAGAGTGCCATACGAATCAATGTATTCCCGCAACATGATCTGGGAACCCAGTTCTTCATTCTGGGCTGTTTTCCAAGCCGATTTAAGCCGCTCAAGCTGGGCTTTCTTCAGCAGCCGCGATTGGGTGTAGTTGGTACTTATGGCTTGCAGGGTCTCTTCGGTTGTATTCCTCAGATTAAAGATGCGGGTGTTGGTGGCTTCACTGCGGTCGTAATTGTGCGCCATCATTATATCGCGGAAATCCGCTGCCTGAACGGCTAACGCGTTCAATTTACTGATTATGTTTACGCCCTCATCTTCACGCTGGGTGGTCTGGATGTCACTTTCCAGCTGATTCCAGAGCTGAATGCTGAGTAGGACAATAGGGCACATGAAGAGAATGCTGATCAGCATGAACTTATAGTTGTACTTAAGTCTGTTCATGATGAGCATGGCTAACCATAATGCTTTTGCCATTTCATTTCCCGGATTGAATTAAAAGATGAGTTAAAACAGGTAAATAACGTTTTTTGGTTGCGTCTTAACCCAGTATAGTTAATGAATTTGAATTGTTCCCGTTGGCGGCGTAAAGGCAGCAACGTACAATCGAACGCAGAATTTAAAGGTGGGTAACGGTATGGCTAAGCACACATTGGGCAACTCAAATCAAAAACGTTATTTTGCGAAGTTCTATCTGGACGCGATCGGACAGATTCAAGCTGATAATTCTGTTTTTAATAAAAAGGCGCTGATTCGGGCTCATCAAGAATCTTGCCTTTTTCATCTGGTTATGGCGTACCAGGGTTTTATTTGGGAGATTGCAAACACCTACGATGAAGACTACGCATCCGGCACCAAGCTTAAGCAATTGCTTGAAAGCTCGAAAGAAAATGGTAAAACCATTGCTGAATTAGAAAGGCTTTTTGTGCTTGAGACACAGCAGGGCAGCTGGTTGTTTGCCTTGTTGGGCACTTGGAACCGCATTACAGACGTTAATCCGCAAGCCACCTCGACAGTGAAAAGCAGCACCAATTTAAATGCGATTGAAGTGCGGGTATTTAATGAAGCAGACGAGTTTTCGCAACTTCATGATTGGTATGACAATCTTTGCATTTTGATAGATGAAATACGGGAAATGCTTGGTGAGTGGTAGTAAATATTTATCAAAGAACACGGGTATTTATTTGTGGCAGCCAGCGCCTGCGTGTTAGTATTTCCGGCCATTGAGTGACGGCACTATTTAGTTTTTTCCTGGTTCTCTTTTCGCTTTTTCCCCCCAGAAAAACAGGATAAAAAACTTTGTCAGTTGCTTCAAACACTTGCGCACTTAAGGTTGGTTTAATGTCCTCTCGGTTAGAAATTGTTGAGTTATCTTCGGGTGAAATAGTCTTACGTCGCACCGACGGAGTGGGATCTCCTTTGGTTGAAATTAAGTTTTCAGACGAGGTGCGTGTTTTACTTTCCGAATTCTCAATGGATATCGGAAAGGCCATGGTCAGTGCCGGTGTTCAAGCAGTGGGTGAAGTGTATGGCCACATGCTTGAACCTCATGAAGATCACAGCGATTCATCAGCTTTCAATGAAGAGTATGATGAAGCATCCGGTGTATTACACTGATCGGATTGTCTCTTATAAGCCATCCCGGATGACCCCGACTGCTAAACCTTCTATCGCAAAATCCTCGTCTTTTTGATCCACAGTAATGGGTTCAAAATCAGGGTTCTCCGGTAAAAGGATGACTTTATTGCGCTTTTTTTCGAACCGTTTCACGGTGACTTCATCGCCGATGCGAGCAACCACAATCTGACCCCGCTGTGCTTCATGGGTTTTATGTACCGCTAACAGGTCACCTTCCATTATTCCGATATCAATCATGCTCAGGCCTTTTACCCGCAAAAAGTAGTCTGCTTTCGGGGTGAAAAACGAAGGGTCCACCTGACAGCGACCGGCAACGTTTTCCTGAGCGAGTACCGGCTGCCCGGCAGCTACCTGACCTATGATCGGTAGCCCGGGCTCTTCTTCTTCCATACCGATTACGCGAATACCCCGGGAAGCACCGGGAAGCATTTCTATATAGCCTTTACGGGCAAGCGTACGCAGATGCTCTTCAGCTGCATTAGGGGATCGGAATCCGAACGTTTCAGCAATTTCCATCCGGGTTGGGGGCATGCCGCTGTCTGCGATATGTGATTTGATAAGTTCTAGAATTTCGCCCTGGCGCTTCGTTAATTTTTCCATGAGTCCACTCTTTTCTGGTCGCTTTGTAAATAATGCCGTTTAATTTCAAGCGATTAAAATAGTCCGCCTGCGGGTACTGTGTTTATGTACAGATACTGGGATTATATACAGCTTGCAGAGAATTGGAAGTAAAGAACGGTGTACGACTCAGGAAAAGTCAGTAGAACGAAGGCGGGTTGTGCTGGCTTGAATAGACCCGGTTTCTATTCGTCCAGAATATGCATAATGGCGGATTCGTACTCGTCGCTCAGTGCCGGTGTGTGGTTGCCGGGCGGGAAATCGCCAATGTCGTTTTCAAAAATGTCGTCGTTATCCATTTCATAAGGGCCCGACCAGTCTTCAGGTTGATCCACTTTGCATAACGGCATCCGGATAAAAGCATCCAGTTCCAATTCTTCAATTTCACCATCAAAATATTGGATACCGATATTCTCTCCTTCATCGTCAATGAAGACCACTTCAAATAAGGTTTGTAGGTCAGTGTGCTCGTACCAGGCACCCACCTCCGGTTCGATTCTCCTTAACATAGTCCTGTGCCGCCCTAGGTTGATACTGGTCAGTGTTGTAAGCGTTGTTGCAACGTAGATTATGGTGTAGCGGTGAAAATCCTCACGAAAAGGTTTAGGGGCGGTTTGGCTTTGGAGCGTGGCGTTGGTGTTGATCAGAAAGCGTTCCCGAACAAAGTAATGCGCCTGACTACAACAAGTTATCTAATCCGTTACCGGCGAAAATGGTGTGAGGGTCTACTCTGTTTATAGGTGAATGAGATAACCGCCGATTTCTAAGATAAAGAAGATCTAACTCTGATACGGATGTCGCGGATTGCCGTTCATATTATTGACGGTGTCCTGAAAACAAGTTAGCGTGACGAACCGTCATTTGTTGACAGAGTGTTAATATTCAGGAGTGTTTCATGGGATGGGTTAAGCACGTCGCGACGCCACTACGAGTGGGGATCGTTTTATGTGCATCGGCTTTTGCCACGGCAGGCCAAGGAGGCGACTGGGATTTTGAAGTGGGTGGTGAGTATCGTTTTCTGCCGCAGGACCCCCCTTATGGGGTAAAGGACAATGTTTTTTCCGCCAGTGTGCGTGCTGAATATTTTACCGACTGGAATGAAGGCAACGATTTGCTTGAGTTTGAGGGGTTTTATCGATGGTCGGATCAGGATGAGAATCGCACCCACGGGGACATCCAGGAGCTGACCTGGATTCATGTGGGTGATCGCTGGGAATTGCGTAGTGGCGTGCGACGGGTGTTCTGGGGGGTCACCGAATTTCAGCATTTGGTGGATATTATTAATCAAACGGATGCGGTTGAGCGGGCAGACGGAGAAGCCAAACTGGGACAACCCATGGTGAATCTGTCACTGGTTACCAACCTGGGAATACTGGATCTGTTAGTACTTACCGGCTTTCGGGAACGCACATTCCCCGGTGAAGACGGTTGGCCGCGGGGCACAGTGCTGTTTTCCAACGATGATGCAGACTACGAGTCCGGGCGCGAAAATAAGCGAGTGGATTTCGCTGCTCGCTGGGGAATGTCCCTGGATATGTGGGAGTTGGCACTGTCCTATTTTGGCGGTACCTCCCGTGAACCCGAGTTTCATCGCTACAATGTGGAGGGGGAGTTGGTTCCCTTCTACCCGGTGATCGACCAGTTAGGCCTTGAAGTTCAGTACAACTATGACGCCTGGATACTTAAGATGGAAGCGCTGAGCCGGTCCGGTATGATCAATGGCCGCTATTTCGCTACCGTATTGGGTTTTGAGTATACCTACGAAGGTGTATTCGGTTCGGTATCTGATGTTGGGATCGTATCAGAGTACAACTATGACGAGCGCGGAGAAGACAGTCCATCGTCCTATTTTCTAGAGAATGATTTTGCGCTGGGTGTGCGATGGGCATTGAATGATGAGGCCTCCTCAGAGTTGCTGGCTGGCGTAATCTACGATGTTGAAACTCATGAACGGGTACTGACTTTGGAAGCCAGTCGGCGCTTGGGCTCGGTGTGGAAAATCAGTCTGGATGCCACGTTCTTCCATAGTTCACCTCCACCTTCCCTTGAGGACGTTAAAAACGGGTCCTTCGATCCCATTTATAAACTGGCTAGTAGCAGCCACAGTGATTTGGTTCAATTGGAGCTTGTCCGCTATTTTTGAAGACACTGTTTCTTGACAGGAAGGCCTGGCAAACGTAAGTTTTAAACGTTTGTTTATCCAGGGTGGCTTAAAATGCCGTCCGGCGCAGGAAGTCAGTCGTTATGGCACAAAAAGAAACAGTAGAAAGAATACTGGATGCGGCAGAGGTGTTGTTTGCGGAACGCGGTTTTTCTGAAACCTCTCTGCGTACCATTACCAGTACAGCCGGAGTGAATCTGGCAGCGGTCAATTATCACTTCGGTTCGAAAAAAGCGTTGATACAGGCTGTATTCGAGCGTTTTCTTGAGCCGCTGGTGGTGGAAATTAACCGGCGTTTAAGCGCACTCGAATCTGACCCTGAATCCATCAGTGTCGACTCCCTGCTTGAAGTGTTGTCGGCGTCGATCTATGAAGTGCATGGCCGTAGTACCAACCGTGCAACCATATTCCTACGTCTATTGGGTTTAGCTTATACCCAGTCTCAGGCCCATCTGCGCAGTTACATAGCAACCCGGTATGGGGAGGTGTTCCAACGATATGGCAATCTGCTGAAGCCGGCGCTGCCAGGCACTACCCCGCAGGAGCTGTTCTGGCATACCCATTTTGCATTGGGAACCGCCATCTTCACCATGTCCAATGTTGATGCTCTGCGGGCTATGTCGGAGAATGACACCGGCAAGCGCGGCTCTATTGATTTCATCGTGAGCAAACTTACCTCATTCATGGCAGCTGGCCTGAAAAACGCATCCCATGGTTGATTCCTTTATAAAGATCTCCATTCAACGGCAGACTCTTGAGTTGTGGCAGCGGGATACGCTGCTACAAAGCTGGCCGGTCTCAACGGCGCTGAAAGGCACCGGATCTGAAACCGGTTCCTATCAAACCCCATTGGGTTTGCACCGTATTCGGGCTTGTATCGGCGCTGGAGCACCGCTCAACTCGGTGTTCCGTGGGCGCCGTGCAACTGGAGAAATCTACAACGAGGATCTGGCCCGGGCCCACCCGCACAGGGATTGGATATTAACCCGTATCCTGTGGCTCTGTGGTGAAGAAAAGGGCATAAATCGTGGGGGTAACGTGGATTCCCAGCGCAGATACATTTATATTCATGGCACTCCGGATACGGAACCCATGGGGGTACCTCGTTCCCACGGTTGTATCCGTATGACCAATCACGATGTCGTCGCGTTATTCTCTCAGGTTCAGCCGGGCATTCCCGTCCGGATCAAGTACTGACGCTCAACTCAGGAGTCACTCTATCCATGGCAATTGGACCGCTTATGCTGGACCTGGAAGGCACCAGCTTGTGTCAGGCCGATATCCGCCGTCTACAGCACCCTGCTACCGGTGGTGTAATTCTGTTTTCCCGCAATATCGATTCGTTAGCCCAAACCCGTGAGCTGATCGCGGCGGTGCGTCAGTTGCGTCCGGAGTTGATATTGGCAATCGATCAGGAAGGTGGGCGGGTACAGCGCATCCGTGAGGGCGTCACCCGGTTACCTCCGTTAGCCCGCCTGGGTGAACAATACCAGCAGAACCCGGATGCCGCGTTGATGCAGGCCGCTAATTGGGGCTGGTTGATGGCGTCCGAAATGCTGGCATTGGGTCTGGATATTTCTTTCGCCCCGGTTCTAGATCTTGAGTGTGGCAGGAGTGCGGTAATTGGTGACCGTTCGTTCCATCATTCAGCCGACACCGTCACAGCGCTGGCAAAGGCCTATATCAGCGGCATGCACGATGCCGGGATGGCCGCGACCGTTAAGCATTTTCCGGGACACGGTTGGGCTGAAGCGGATTCCCATGTCGCAATTCCTTTGGACGAGCGTGATGAGTTGGAAATTGATGCCCTTGATATGATCCCGTTCAAACAGCTCTGCGGTGTGTACGATGCAGTGATGCCGGCTCACGTTATTTATTCCAGGGTTGATCCCCAGCCCGCCGGTTTTTCTTCCTACTGGTTGCAAACGGTTTTGCGACAACGCCTGGGATTCAATGGTGTTATTTTTTCGGATGATTTAACCATGGAAGGCGCGTCTGTTGCCGGTGGGTTTGCTCAGCGGGCCAAACGCGCGTTGGATGCTGGCTGTGATATGGTGCTGGTCTGTAACCATCACCAAGGGGCAGATGAGGTGCTGGATTTCCTTGCCCAGGATAGCCGTTATGTGGCGGATCAAACTCGCCTGAAGACCATGCTGGCGCGCCGCATGAATACCTGGGAGCAGCTCTTGGCTGATGATCGCTACGGACAGATACAGCTAGGTATGCAAACGATCGCCTGATCGGCAGGGGGATTGTTTTGTTGTTCTAATTTAAATTATCGGGGAATGTAAAGGGGAGTAAAATGGATCAGATCGTGGACTGGTATCAACAAGCCAATGGTGCGTCGGATTGGATGATCAAAGTCTTCGTCGTTATTTTTTTTACACTGCTGGCCCATTATCTCGCACGTCGCTTTTATAACCGGCTGGAAAAACAGTTCGAAAAAACCAAAAACCTTTGGGACGATGCCCTGTTGTGGGCGATTCGTAAACCTTCCCGGAGTTTCATCCTGATACTGGGCGTTCGTACCGTTGCTGAAATTATGCAACCGCTTATGGATGAATCGGTGAACGCCCTGGTTGATCCGGCGTTTCTGGTAATGATTATTTCGGTCATTATCTGGTTTCTTATCCGCATGATTTCGAAAGCGGAAGAACTATTGAAAACCCCCGGTTATACCCAGGAACCAATGGATGAAACCACCGTTACGGCGTTAGCAAAATTACTGCGGTTATCGGTTATTATCACCGGCGGATTAGTCATCGCTCAGTCCATGGGAATATCGGTTTCCGGTGTGTTGGCATTTGGGGGTATTGGCGGAATAGCCGTGGGCTTTGCTGCAAAAGATTTGCTGGCCAATTTCTTCGGCGGGTTGATGGTGTACCTGGACAGGCCTTTCTCCGTCGGTGATTGGGTTCGATCGCCGGATCGTAATATTGAAGGGGTAATAGAGCATATCGGATGGCGTCTTACCATTATCCGGACCTTTGACAAGCGCCCTTTATATGTACCGAACTCCACCTTTACCAGCATCGCATTGGAAAACCCTTCACGCATGAGCCACAGGCGTATCTATGAAACCATCGGTGTACGATATGATGATATCGGTGCGCTTTCTTCAATACTGAGTGATGTGAAAAGCATGCTGACCGGTCACCAACAGATTGACCAAAACCAGACTTTGATTGTGAATTTTAACCAGTACGGTGCTTCGTCACTGGATTTCTTTATATATTGCATGACGATTACCACTGATTGGGTCGAGTACCATAAAGTAAAACAAGATGTATTGTTTAAAATAGCTGACATAGTGGAGCGGCATGACGCAGAGTTTGCCTTCCCCACCCAGACTTTGCATGTAATTGAAGGCGTGCAGCAGGACAGCAGCACCAAACTAGAGGATAAGACATGAGCGTATCAGTCGAAGAAGTAGACCGCATCTGGAAAGAGGCTGATTGTCTCTGGACAGAGCAACAGATAGAGCGGGCAATTGAAAGTGTTGCTCAGCAGATTGAAATCGATCTGGCGGATAAAGACCCTTTGGTGTTGGTTGTTATGAAGGGGGGCATGATGTTCGGAGCTCGGCTGACCATGCGTTTAAGGTTTCCTTTAGAACTGGATTATGTCCACGTCACCCGTTATGGCATGAAAACGTCCGGAGCAGAGCTCGATTGGAAGGTGCCGCCGCAACACAGCATTGAGAACCGTCATGTATTGGTTGTTGATGACATTCTGGATGAAGGTCAGACGTTGTATAAAGTGCTGGAAAGTTGTCGTGAGCAGGGCGTTGCGTCAGTACGCTGCGCCGTTTTGGTTGATAAGGTTCACGATCGCAAGTTCAAAGCAGATTTCAAAGCAGACTATACCTGTCTGGAAGTAGTGGACCGATATGTCTTCGGCTATGGGATGGATTACAAAGGCTATCTGCGTAACGCAGACGGTGTTTACGCAGTGAAGGGAATGTAGGAATGAGCTTAATTGCGATTGTGGGCGGCACTGGTCTGACTCAATTGGATGGACTGGAATTAACAGAGTCCAGAGCCGTGGAAACCCCCTACGGAGAACCATCCGCTGATCTGGAGTTCGGTCGTTTTGCCGGGCAGGATGTGGTATTTCTGGCGCGACATGGAAAGAGTCACACACTGCCGCCCCATAAAGTAAATTATCGCGCGAATATTTACGCACTCAAGCATGCCGGTGTGTCCGAAGTGGTGGCTGTAAATGCCGTGGGCGGCATTAATCCCCAGATGACGGCCGAATCTTTGGTTGTTCCGCATCAGATTGTTGATTACACCTGGGGCAGAGAATTCACTTTTTCCGATATCGGAAACGTACTACACGTGGATTTTTCTTTTCCTTACAGCGAGGGCATTCGGCGTAAATTATTAGCTTCTGCCAAGAGCGCCGGTATACCTGTGCACAATGGGGGAGTGTTTGCTATTACCCAGGGGCCGAGATTAGAAACGGCGGCGGAAATTGATCGTCTGGAGAAAGACGGCTGCGATATTGTGGGTATGACCGGTATGCCGGAAACCGCGTTAGCCCGAGAGCTTGATCTGGATTATGGCTCGTTGGCGTTGGTTGTGAATATGGGGGCTGGGCGCAGCAAGGGCATTATCACAATGCAAGAAATTGAAACGGCGTTGGTAAAGGGAATGGGGCAGGTGAGAGCATTGTTGGCCGCGTATTTGACGTCTTAGCGGGTTACCAAGCTCACCCCGATTTAGATGTTAATTCAAAACCTGCTATATATCGGGTTGACACACAGGGCGCCACCTCGGCGAGCGCACTTTTTATTTTGCTTTATGTGGAATGACTTTCACCACTACCCCGAATAAAGGATTGTCCAAGTAATGCAGCTCACCGCTACGCATGCGCCTGGATTGTTTAAGTTCCACGGTTTGAATCGCTTCATACCGATCGTTCGCGACCGGTGAGGGTTCAACAACAAAATCAGTATTGGTATAAGGTTGAGCTGGTGCGTTTTCCGTATCGGTAGATTGTGCAGTACCGTAGGGGTTAAATGCGGTTTCATTTGCCTGGCTGTTGTCGTTTCCGTTTTCGTCCTGCCACCAGGGTGCTACCACTTCCACTCTTTGGGTGTATTCCGACAGCCATAGGTCGGTTTTAATATGCAGATAGCGGGATACCACCAGAGTGACACTTCCGGATAATTCATATAGCCCTTCGTATTCCTTGCCGGCATTGATCAGCACCGGAACGGCATTTTTTGTATCCAGTCCGGGCTGCAGCCAGCTTTTGCTGGTCATGACTTCATAATTTGAGCTTAATTTAAGGCTGGAGAGCACTTCTTTAAATTCAGTGTCCGTCGGCTCGGTAGTGCGGAAGGCCGTGCGTTTGCCACTGATGTTGGCCGCATCTTCCAAATCGATAGCACCCTCAGGATAGGCTAGCTCCAGTTCTGCCGGTGGCCGCCATTTTTCGTTGCCGAGCGGGCTGTTTTTATTTTTGAATACCACCAGTGATACCTGGTACCAGTTTGCCTTATCCTGATCGGCATACGCTGTGGTCGCGATTCCGGAGGGCAGGGCGAGGAGCAGGCTTAAAGTTAAAGTATTAATTTTCGATAAAGTTAATTTCATTTTGAACCATTCGCCGGGGATAGTTTGTCGAGTATTTCTTCGGTTAGCTGCAGCCGCGCTTCAGCGGTTTCACTCTCGATCTGGAATCTGAGTTTATCAGCGCCTTCTAATTTATAAAACTGGGGTTGATTCTGAACCAATTTCACAATGGTTAGGGGATGTACTTTGGTGTCGGCGCCAAATTCAATGCGGCCGCCTTTTGGTCCCGCATCCACTTTGGCAAGGCCGAGCGCTTGGGCACGTAATTTGATACTGGTGAGGCGGAACAGATTTTGGGTCGACTCAGGTAAGCTGCCGAACCGGTCAACCAGTTCCACCCGTAATTCGAACAGTGCGTCGTCGTCTTTCGCATTAGCGATACGTTTATAGGCAATCAACCGTGAATGTACATCGCGGACGTAGTCTTCAGTAATCAGCGCCGGGATGCGTAAATTAATGTCTGCGCCCTGGCGTAGCGGTTTGTCCAGGTTGGGCGTTTTACCTTCCTTTATTGCCTGAACGGCTTCTTCCAGCATTTCCATATACAGGGAGAAGCCGATGCTGGTCATGTTGCCACTCTGTTCCTCTCCCAGTAGCTCACCTGCGCCGCGTATTTCCAGGTCGTGACTGGCCAGAGTGAATCCGGCACCCAGATCGTGCGCTTCGGCAATGGCTTCCAGGCGTTTTCGTGCGTCGGCAGTAATTGCTTTGGGGTTAGGGGTTAACAGATAGGCATAGGCCTGGTGATGTGAACGTCCAACCCGGCCACGCAATTGATGTAATTGGGCCAGACCGAGCTTGTCAGCACGGTCGATAATAATGGTGTTGGCAGAGGGAACGTCGATACCGGTCTCAATAATCGTGGTGCACATCAATACATTGAAGCGCTTGTGATAGAAGTCCGTCATGACTTGTTCCAATTGCCTTTCCCGCATTTGGCCATGCGCAACGACGACCCGTGCTTCGGGAATCAGCTTTTGGATTTCTTCTGCCCTTCGTTCGATCGACTTCACTTCGTTATGAAGAAAATAGACCTGACCGCCACGCAGCAATTCCCGAAGCACTGCTTCCTTGGTGACGCTGCTATTATCTTCTCGGACAAAGGTTTTGATGGAAAGCCGTTTTGCCGGGGGGGTCGCAATAATGGACATATCCCGTACTCCGGACATCGCCATATTCAGGGTCCGGGGTATGGGTGTTGCCGTCAGCGTCAGCATATCGACTTCAGAGCGAATTTCTTTCAGGCGTTCTTTGTGGCGCACACCAAAGCGGTGTTCTTCATCCACAATAATTAACCCGAGATTGCTGAATTGGACGCTTTCCTGCAGTAGTTTGTGGGTGCCGACTATGATATCCACCTTGCCTTCGGCGATTTGTTTTAATGCCTGGGTTTGTTCTTTCCCGGTTTTGAAACGGGAAAGTACTTCAATCTCGACCGGCCAATCGGCAAAGCGATCCTTGAATGTTTCATAATGCTGTTGGGCGAGCAGCGTGGTGGGCACCAGTATCGCGACTTGTTTGTTATTCTGGATAGCGACATAGGCGGCGCGCATGGCGACTTCGGTTTTACCGAATCCGACATCGCCACAGACCAGGCGATCGGTAGGGCGGTCAGAGGTTAAATCGCCGATTACGGCGTCTATG
Organism: Ketobacter sp. MCCC 1A13808; assembly: GCF_009746715.1. NCBI lineage: Bacteria > Pseudomonadati > Pseudomonadota > Gammaproteobacteria > Pseudomonadales > Ketobacteraceae > Ketobacter > Ketobacter nezhaii. Next base: position 398,638 of record NZ_VRKW01000004.1, on the reverse strand, counting down.
GCGGCTTGTTGGTCCGGAGTCTCTTCAAACGGAAACCCCTGGCAGAAGATTTCATAATCGGCGCGGTTGATTTCAAATACCTGGCCGGGTTTAGCGGCCCGGCGAGCGTAGATATTTAACAATTCTGCTGCGGTGTCATGGATCTGCTCTGCGGCTTTGCGCTTTTCTTTATTCCAGTGATCTGTGCCGAGTTTGTGCAACGGGGCGTGCGTATCGCTGGCACCGGAATAGCGGCTGATCAGATGCAATGAAGAGACCGGCACGTACAGTTTGGCTTTGTTGGCGTACTCCAGGGTTAGGAATTCCTGCTTTTGCCCGTCTATTTCAAGGTTTTGCAGGCCGTGATAACGTCCTACACCATGATCGATGTGGACAACAGGATCCCCGGTGTTGAGTTCGGTCAGGTTGCGTATTACGTTTTCGGCGTTGTCGTCACCCCGTTTGCGGCGACGCTGTTGAATAACCCGGTTGCCGAATAACTGCGATTCGGTGATGACGGAAATCAGGGGATCGGCCAGTTCCAGTCCGGCGCTGATATCAGCAATGCCGATCATATGAGGGGCGCTGGTTTCTGTCAGAAATTCAGTCCAGCTTTCCGCCGCCTTTGGTTGAATGCGGATACGCTTCAGCAATTCCAGAAGGCTGTCCCGGCGACCAGCCGATTCCGCAATGAATAACACCCGTTTGTTATCTTCACGGGCCATTAAGCAATAGGACTCGACGTGCATCAGCGGGTTTGTTGCCTTTGCATCAACGGGCAACTCCGGTGGCTTGGACAAGGGCAGTGTGCTGTGATGAGGTTTGTCGTCACCTACACCGGACCGCATTGCGATGCGGGGTCTTAGTTTCAGAGCCCGGTTCATTTCATCAACGGCGATGAACAAATCCTGCGGTGGAAGAATAGGGCGTACGCGATCGTAGCGCAGATCTTCATAGCGGCTCAGGCAGTCATTCCAGAAATGTTCCGCACTGTCCTGCAGGTTTTCAGCAGTCATCAACAGTGTATCGTCGGGTAAATAATCAAACAGAGTTGCGGTGCTTTCGAAGAATAACGGCAAATAATATTCTATGCCGGCGCTGGCCAGGCCCTCACTGATATCCTGATATAGATGGCAGCTACGGGGGTCGACATCAAAATGCTGTTTAAAGTTGTCTTTGAAGCGAGCGCGTGCCTGGTCGTTTAGCGGAAATTCTTTCGCCGGTAATAGTCGGATTTGTTCCACTTTTTCAACAGAGCGTTGTGTCTCGGGATCGAATGAGCGCAGGGTATCGATTTCATCATCAAACAATTCGATGCGGTAAGGAAAGCGACTGCCCATCGGAAACAGGTCCATGATAGCGCCACGTACGGCATATTCCCCGTGGTCCATTACCGTTTCAACGCTGCGATACCCGGCCTGCTCCAGTCTGGAGCGGACACTGTCGATGTCGAATTTCTGCCCGATATCAAGCATCAGGGTTTGACCCTGCAGGAAACTGACCGGTGCCACCCGATGCATCAAGGTGGATGCGGGAACAATCAGAATGCCTTTGCGGAGCGTGGGTAGCCGGTACAACGTGGATAGACGTTGCGAGACGATATCCTGGTGCGGCGAAAAGCTGTCGTAGGGTAAGGTTTCCCAATCCGGGAAGGAGTATATCTGCAGGTCAGTCTGGGCGTAGAAGGGGATTTCCTGTTCCAGCTGAATGGCGTGCTGGGTATTGGCCGTGATCACCAGAACCAAGCCTTCATGCTGGCCTGCAGCCTGGCTTATTGCCCAAGCAGAGCCGCTGCCCAGTAGGTTGGCCCAGACCCGTTGGTCGCCTGCTTTTTTTGGAAAATTATTAAGAAAATCAATAGTCATTGGGGGAGATAAGAAATACTGGCTCTGGAAAAACACGCATTTTACATGCTTTTAAAGAAAGGGGGGCGTATTGTAGTGAAATAGGATGATATTTAGCTCGAATCGGGCATAGGATACCGGCAATTTCCGGCTAGAATGATAATTCTAACGGCAGTTGATATTATGTTCAGCTACACCCAAAAATAGGTTAAGCGAATTATGAGTGAAGGGATGAAACCGCCGATTTCGGCCTCGGAAGATCATGTTGCTGAGGATGAAATGAATTTGTCCGGGAAAAAAGCATCGTTAGCTGATAATCAGGTAGGGCAGCTAGCCGAGCAAATGGCCGATCGGGTTAAAGAATCCGCCAGTCAGATCTGGTTGGCGGGACTTGGAGCCTACTCCAAAGCGGAAGAAGAGGGGGGCCGGCTATTCGATTCATTGGTTCAGGATGGCGAAAAGCTGGAAGCCAGAACCAGAGCCATTGTGGATAAGCCGCTGAATGTCGCTCGGGAGAAAGTAGAAACGGTCCGTGCCCGCGCCACTGGATCGTGGGAAAAGGTAGAAAAGGCCTTCGATATCCGTGTATCGAAGGCGCTCCACCGACTCAACATTCCGACACGGGCGGATGTGGATAACCTGAAAAAACGCATCGAAGAGCTGGAGCGGAAATTAGATTCTGCAAAAGGTAAATCTTCTAGCAAGTAGCGTAGTGAGAGCCGGGTTGTCCACCCAATTGAGACAAGCCGGGCTCTAACCTCCTGAAAATCCGATTATTCCTGCATCAAATTGACCTGTTTATTAATTGACCTAAATGTGTGATGGCCAGTTATACCTACTCTCTTGGCCGTCTGTCACCAGAACGTCCACAGAGTTGTCCACAGATAATGTGGATAGTTTTTAAGTTGATAAAAAAGACACACAACTATTTGGTTTTGATGGTTGGCATTCGGAATTAATGGGAGTAATCTTTGCGTCCATTGCTACCTGGGGCCTTTCAGGATTCCCATAGCCCTTAGCACCCGGTCAAACTATGTATTTGACACGGGCTAGCGAAATCGGGATTACCCACGTAGGTACCCTTCAGGATATCGACCAGTTATCGATGTAAGCTGTAATAACAGTTGGTGGTTTTGGGGAATGACAGTAAGCAGCATCACAAGTGTCAGTAACGGAAGCGGACTGGTTGCCAGTCTTTTTTTTCGCACTGCGACAAGACTCATTGAAATTCAATGCCAGCGGGGACGTATTTACCCCTCCAGGCTTTCCTTAAAAATGCTGCAGTATTCTGCAGACCACGGACATATTTCTGCCATGTCACGTCTGGGTGGATTGTTGTTCGATTGCGGTTGCGGCCGGGCTGACAAGCGCAGTGGTCTTGAATATATCCGCAGGGCCGCGAAAAGCGGAGATATCGAAGCGCAGTTTTTGTTAGGCAAAGCCTGTTTTGAAGGCAAAATCACACCGAAAGATTGCAAAGCTGCTACCCATTGGCTGGTGTTGGCAGCGGATAGTGGCCACACCCGTGCAGCAATGGTTCTGAAGCAGTGCGAGAATAATCTGGAAAACGCAGATATTCATCAGGTAGCGTTAGCGTAGGCGCCGCCTGCCCCCTGTTGCCCAGCGTTGCGGCGAGGGCTTAAGTTCCAGTTATTCAGTTCCCCATGGGCCGCTCATTTCCCGCGTAGCGCACTCCGTCTGCCGGATTCCGCGGCATTCTCGTCTCAATTGCTACTTTACTCAATCCGGCTGTGCCGTTAATCTCCTCTTGGTTCATATATCGTTGTGTGTGTAACCCTTTCTGGTGTTTTCAGGGCTTTTTATTAATCGGGATTTAGTTTTATGTCGGATGCCAATTACGTCGTTGAAGTTAACGAGACCAATATTAATGACATCGTGCAGATGTCCGCACGGGTTCCGGTGCTGTTGGATTTCTGGGCGGATTGGTGCGAACCCTGCAAAGCGTTGGCACCGGTACTTGATGCGCTGGTGACGAAATACCAAGGCAAATTTATATTGGCAAAAGTCGATACAGAGGCCAATCCGGGGTTGTGCCAACAGCTAGGCGTGCGCAGCATTCCAGCATTGAAATTGATTGTTCAGGGTCAGTTAGCTGGTGAGCTTAACGGCGCTCAGCCTGCGTCAGAAATTGAAAAGCTGCTGCAAACGGTATTAGGCGATGCAGAGGGCGAACCCGAGCAGCCTGATGAAAATGATTTTTTTGCACAGATCGAGCGCGCTCGGGGCATGGGGGCTTATGACCAGGCGATTGATGCATTGCAATCTGCAATAGCAGAAGATTCTAAGGAAATAAAGTACCAAACCCTGCTCTCCGAAGTTTTGATGGATGTTGAGCGTCTCGAGGATGCGCAACAGGTTCTGGATAACGTAACGGACGAAAAAGCGAAAGCGCCCGCTTTGGCACGCCTGTTTTTCCTGCAGGAATTCTTGTGTTTTGACAGCGCAGAGTCTTTACAATTTCGTGTCGCGCAAGACGCGAATGATATGGAAGCCCGTTATTATCTGGCCTGTAATTGCGTATTGGCCGGCGAGGCGGAAGCCGCAATGGAATTACTTCTGGAAATAGTACAAAAGGACCGCAGTTACAAGGACGACGGCGCACGCTTGGCGCTGTTAAAAATATTCGATATGTTGGAAGGTAAATCGGTGGTGGCAAAGTACCGGCGCCGGTTGTTCGCCAACCTTCATTGAGATACTGTCCCGAACGGCAGGTTATGGCTTCCTGGGATTGATCGCGGTAGACTCAAGCTACTATGCATTGACACTAGCGCGGTGACAGGGACGTGGATAGCAATAAGAGACACGCCGAGGTGCTGGAGCATCTCACCAATCTTCGGGCAGGTTCCTTCTGGCAACAGGTGTTTTCTCCCTACCTGGAGCAAGCATATCAAACCAACCAAAATCAGTGGTACCGTGACGCCATCCGTTTTTCATCGCTACTGGCCATTTTGTTGCTTTTGGCCAGTTATTTGGTGGAGTGGGGCACTGGAATTACCCATGGAGCCGAGGCGTTGGTTGCGCGGGCAATAGCCATCATCGGTTTGGCTGTTGCTTACATCTACATCCGCAGATCGAAACGCCTTACCTGGAAATATTGGGTTGTCACCCTGAACACGCTGATTCTCACAGCCGCGTTGCTGGTTATTGCGCACGATACCGCTCAGCCCATCAAAATGATCTATTACACCAATGTGTTTTTCGTTGCTGTGGTGGTGTTTACTTTCATTCGTTTACCCCTTAATTTCACTAACACATTGGGGTTGGTGTTATTGATCATGGTCGCCTGTGCATTGTATCTGGACTCGATGAATTTACAGGTGTCTGCACACATCATGTTTTTCCTATGCAGCGGAACGTTTATCGCTGTCATGGTATCGAGCCGGACGGAAAAGATGTCCAGGGAAAGTTTTCTTAAGTCCGAACTGATCGAATTTGAAAAACGCCACCTGCGGGATTTGAACGAACGACTGCAGGAGCAGATCACACTTGATCGCGTTACTCATCTTTATAACCGCATGGCGTTCGATGACAAGTTATTGTCTATGTGGTCTTTATGCAGTCAGAATGATCAGCGGTTAGTGTTAGTGGCCATCCATATTGAGCGGTTTGGTTACTTTAACGAAAAGCGCGGCGCGGAAAGTGGCGACGATTTATTACGGGAAATGTCCCGTAAAATACGTTCTGTGCTGCAAGATAGCAACGATGCTGCGGCTCGTATCAGTGGTGGTCGGTTTGTTGTTTTGCTGACGGGCGCTGAAAAAGAAGTTAATGAGCAGCTAGAGGCGCTGCGAGGTCAGCTGCTGAATTTGAGCACTTTACAACGCTGCACGGTGCTGGAAGGGAAGGTGTATTTATCCTGGGGTCGGGTCAATCTTGAGGTGGATATTGATCGTGATCCGCGCGGAGTGATTGACCGCATGTTCAACCACCTCGGTCCCATAGAAGACCTGGTTTTGTCTCACCATACTCAGGCCGTTGCGGCATCCATTCTTTAATAGACGGGGTAATCGTCACTCTCGATTATGCTTCAATCTGATATCGAACAAGCTGCAGAATGGGTTATGAATGCCCGGCGAATATTATTTATTACGGGGGCGGGTATATCCGCGGATTCAGGTTTACCGACTTATCGGGGCATTGGCGGCCTTTACGAGGATAAGCAGACAGAGCACGGTATACCGATCGAAGTTGCGTTATCCGGCGATATGATGTCGACTCGTCCGGACATTACCTGGAAATACCTGCGACAAATAGAACAAAGCTGTCGCGGCGCGGCTTTTAATCAGGCGCATCAGGTGATCGCTGATATCGAACAGTTAAAGCCGGAGAGCTGGGTTTTAACGCAAAATATAGATGGCTTCCACCGTTCTGCTGGCAGCAAAAATGTGATCGAAATTCACGGCCAGGTGGGTGAATTGGTTTGCACCCGATGTTTGCAACGGCAGGCGGTGGAAGATTATAGCCATATTGAGGGTCTGCCCGTTTGTGAACGTTGCCATAACATACTCCGGCCGAATGTCGTACTGTTTGGTGAAATGCTACCGGAGCAGGCGGTGATGGATTTGCATCGTGAAATGGTCGGGGGGTTTGATCTGGTGTTCAGCATTGGCACAACCAGCGTTTTTCCCTATATTTCCCAGCCGGTTTATGAGGCGAGAAAGTGGGGGGCTAAAGTGATTGAAATCAACCCGGGCATTACCGAAGTTTCCCCATTTGTAAATGTTCGTCTGCAAATGAGAGCGGCGCATGCGATGCGGCAAATAGGGCAGGCGATGGGATTGTCTCCGAAAAACACCCACTGAGTATAGCGATGACACCGTTTTGGTTTGGTTGGAGCAGGTCTAAGCAGCGATTGGCTTTTCATCCGTAAGCTGGAGTTGACGGTAGCTATCAATAAAATGTTGAGGGCTCAGGCGCGAATCGCAACAAAAATGCTGAAACCAGCAGTTCGCCAAAGCCTCTATATTATCGGCATCTTCTGGAATTTGTGCCCGACTGCGAGCGTAAACTCCCCAGGCAATGGCAGTGGCATAAGCCAGGTTCATCGTCAGTTCCATGTCAGGATCCGAGAGAAATTCCCGCTGCGATGCAAAGCCTCGAACCATACTGGCCAGATCGGGGTCAAAAGCAAAGTATTCATCCCATACTTTCTGGTGCAGTTCACGGTTGATTCTGTACACACCAATACCGAATTCAAACTGGAGCTGAATTCCCAATTGACTGGCTTGTGCTGCTGAACCGAGTAACAGATTTTCGAGAGAGAGAGTCCATTTACCCAACTTTTGAAGGGTGGGACGAATAATGAGTTTTCTGAAATCCAGTGGATTTATGCCCATTCACACTACCTGATATCGATCGACTACTGCATGATTGGAAAATGGTTTAGGCTTGCTTATCACACGTTTAACTAAGCTTCCTACCCAACAGATTAGCTCATTATGCTAACTTGCGAGGGTTAAAGGAAAAAACATTTTGATCTAACCCGGCCTCCGCTTAGCGATGATCGTTTTAATACAACCTCTTCAGTTGCTGGTGAGTAAGGATTTGCCACTAAGCAGATAAGCTTCTGCTGCTTCGATGTCCGTTTGTTCTCCACTTAATACGACAATATCCGACTCCAGCAAAAGCGTGTTTTCGTTTGCATCCAGTACGATGTCGTTGCCGCGGCGAATGGTGTGCAGCTTTACGTTGAGGGGCTCCAGTTCCAGATTTCCAACCGCCTTGTTTACGGCGAAGGCCGACGCGGGCAGAAAAACTGGATGGAGCCGGCGTTTGTAGCGTGACATCCCGTAAGGACCGTGTTGGCCGACGATAAATCCGTGCAGCATTTTATAACGTTCGTTGCGTACGTTATCGATGGATTCAAAAACTTTCTCACCGGGCTGACCCAGTGCCACCATAACATGCCCGACCAACATCAGGCTGGCTTCCAGCGTTTCCGGTATGACGGCGGTCGCGCCTGCCTCCTGTAATTCAAGCAGGTGTGCATCATCTCGTGTGCGCACCAGGATTGGCAGTTTGGCTCGTTGCTGCCTGACTTCTAACAGCATTTTTTTCGCTGCTATGTGATCGTCAAAGCTGATCACCATCAGATTGGCTTTCATCAAGCCCAGGTGCATTAACACCTTTAGTTTCCTAGCGCTGCCGTACTCCACATTTTCGCCTGCTAATCTGGCGCGCTGGACACGCACCGGGTCATCGTCAATAGCGATATAGGGGATTTGTTCCTGTTGTAAAAAGCGGGCAATGGTCTGGCCCACCCGGCCATAACCACACAGAATAACGTGGCCCTCCATTTCGGACGCAGTGTGAGAAGTCGTATCCGGAAGCAGGGTATCCGCCGGGTTTTGTCGCTGGCGTGCCAGGAAGTAATTGGCGATTTTTTCACTGTTTGAGACCAGCAGCGGCGTCACACCCATACTGATTACGATAATAGATAGGAAAAACGATGCAACATCGGTAGGCACCAAATCGCCTTTGACCGCGAGTGCAAGTAAGGCAAACCCGAATTCGCCACCCTGACACAGTATTAATCCGGTGCGGAACGAAACGATCGGGCTGTTACCGAATGTTTTGCACAGAAGGCCGATCAGAATAGTTTTGAATACAATCAGGCAGGCGCTGAAAAAGAGAATTCGTGGCCAGAAGGTTTGGATCAGATCGAAATCGATCATCAACCCGATACTGACAAAAAATATGCCCAGAAGCACATCTCTGAAGGGGCGAATTTCGGCTTCGATCTGATGTCGGAAGTGACTTTCCCCCAGCATCATACCTGCCATAAATGCGCCCAGTGCCATGGCTAATCCCAACGAGTGTGCAGTGGCGGCAGATAAAAGCGCAACCACCAGAACGGTGAGCACAAACAGTTCTTCTGATTTGGTTTTACTGATCTCAGTGAAAAGCGGAGGCATAATCCATTTGCCGATAGCCACCATGCAAACAAAAAAGCCGATGGCATTGGCACCCGCAAAGGCCAGTGATAGTATCAATTCTTCACCGCTGGCATCGCTGCCGACGGATATCAGCACCAGAATGACGATGGCGGCGATGTCCTGAAACAATAATATACCGATTGCAGTGTGCCCGTGCGCAGTAGCAATTTCGTTTCTTTGACTGAGTTCCTTGCTGACGATGGCTGTGGAGGAAAGCGCCACGGCCGACGCTGCAATGAGCGTTCCGGTCATGGAAATCGCGTAAACTGATCTGGCAAGGTATATCAAACCGCCAAAAACAGCGATACAGATGGCGACCTGCAGCGAACCTAACCCAAAAACCACTTTGCGCAAGGCAATCAGATGGGGTAAGGAAAACTCCAGACCCAAGGTGAACAATAAAAATGCGACACCGAATTCTGCAATAATCTGAAATTCGGCCACACCCTTTACCAGTCCCAACCCATTGGGACCGAGTATCAAGCCTACAAACAAATAACAGATAATGGTCGGTACTTGAAGTCGGGTGAATACTGCTGCAGCCGCTACTGACGCTCCCAGGATAATGATTAGCTCATTAACGATGTTCGCATGTTCCAATTATTGGGTTTCCTTGATTAGTCGTTGGGAATGCGTGCCAGAAACCTGCCCATCCATTTCCAGAATCGCTCCATTACTTTTTGATACCATCCGCGCTTTTTCCAGCTATCCAGGCGGATTTGCAAAGCCTGCTCGATGTCGTTTTCCAGCATGGCTACAGTACTCAAGGAAAAAGAGTCATCAATGATTTCCTGGTTCGCTTCCAGATTCCAACGTAAATTCCAGCGATCAAAATTACAGGAACCAATGCTAACCCAGTTATCCACTAAAGCGACTTTCATATGCAGAAAGCGGGGCTGATATTCGTAAATTTTAACGCCTGAGTCCAGCAGTTTGCGATACCAGGAGCGCCCCGCATAGCGAATGGATGGATGATCGGTATTGGGCCCCGGTAGCAGGATGCGAACATCCACGCCGTGACGAGCGGCTTTACACAGCGCTTTTACTAATTTGCGCGAAGGATAGAAATACGCGGTCACCAGCCACGCCCTCTGTTTGGACTTGGTCAGTTTATTCAATAGGGTTGCAATAATGGGTTTGTTGCCTGGACCGCGGCTGGCTACGACCCGGGCTTGACTGATGGTGCCGTTTTGCAGTGGCTTATCCGGAGCATCACTAAGGGCTCCGAGCAGTATTTTACGTTGTGCCTCATCCTGGCGTAAGTTATAGAAATACCAGGATCGCTCAAACAATGTTAACCAGTCCTGAACTGCCGGGCCTTCGATACTGATCATGGTTTCCCGCCAGGCAGAGTCAGGTCTGACTTCAGCTGAAAAGCTATCGCTAATTCCAGCACCACCGACGAAAGCAAGTTGTCTGTCAATGACAATAATCTTTCGGTGATCGCGGAATAAATTTCTGAGCCAGTGTCGGTGCTGGAGGCGATTAAAGATCCTTAACTCCACCCCGGCTTGCCTGAGTCTGGACTGATCCGAAGGTTGTAATTTGAAAGATCCCACGTGATCCACTAGCACGCGCACCTGAACGCCACGCTTGGTTGCATCAACCAGAGCTGAAATATAGCGGGTGGCAATGATGCCGGATTCAAATAGGTACATCTCCAGTTCGATACTTTGGTGGGCCTGATTCAGAGCGTCAAGCATGCGAGGGTAGAACTCGTCACCGTCGATCAATAATGAAAAGTGGCAATCGGTTTGCCAGGGAAGTGTGCAGCTGAAGCTGTCAAAGTGTGGTAGATTCATGGCTAGAAACTAGCCTGATTTAGGTTGCAATTCAATTAGTGATGTCCTGTGTGCCCCGCATGGCCCATAAATTGACTGGCGATCGTCCATATTCCGAAACCGATCAGTGATAAAGCCGCGATGATGCGTACACCGCGGGATTGGGAAATATCTTGTAGCAGGTGGCTGAATGTTCCGATACCGATCAGGGCGGGTAGAGTGCCTAAGCCAAAATACACCATAAGCAGAGCGCCGGATATAGCGTCTCCGGATCCCAGCGACCAGGCTAACGCACTGTAAACCAAACCGCAGGGAAGCCAGCCCCAAAGGAATCCCAGTGCCACGGCTTTGATTGGCCGGTCGACCGGAAGCAGGTTTTTGGTATAGGGCGCGATGTGTTTCCAGCCTTGCGCTCCCAATCGTTCCAGTTGGTTGAGTATCTTCCACCAACCACTCAAGTAGCAGCCCAGCAGGATCATCATCAAACCGGCGAAGATACGCAGATAGGACGGGCCGGAAGGTTCAAAAGTGGCATATATCGACGAGCCAGCGAAGCCCACCAGAAAGCCGGCGCAGGCATAGCTGGAAATCCGGCCCAGGCTATACAGCAATTGATAGCCCAGTAAGCGTCGTGTGCGTCGGGCTTGTCCGGGGGCGATGGCGGAGGTGAGTGCGCCGCTGATACCGCCACACATGCCAACGCAATGCAGGCTGCCCATGAACCCAATGGCAAAAGCGGCAACAAGGTCATAAGAAAATTGCATGGTTAATTTTTTTTCGTTGGGGTGTTGGATTTTTCCGGGGGCGAAACCAGTTCGTCTTCTTCGAATAGAATGCGCTGGGATTCCCGGTCAAGATCGTCAAACTGCTCATTACGTACCGCCCAGATAAAAGCGGCAGCGGCAACGGCGATAAGCACGAGAGCAAGGGGGATGAGCAGGTAAATTATGTCCATTAGTTGTAGCTAGCCTCGGTTGATTCGCAATGCATTGGCGACCACCAGTAACGAGCTTGCGGACATGCCCAGTGCGGATGCCCAGGGCGGAATGTACCCGGCGGCTGCCAACGGCAGCGCGATCAGATTATACAGGATCGCCCAACTTAAGTTTTGCGCAATTATGCGATAGGTTTTTTGGACCAATTCGAATACGGACTGGATCGGGCCCAGACTGTGTCCCAGCATCAAGCCGTCTGCGGCTACCTTTGCCAGATCGCTTGATTCAGCCATCGCTATGGAAATATCAGCGGCGGCCAGAACCGGCGCATCGTTGAGCCCATCCCCTACCATTAATACGGTTTTGTTTTGCTTTTGTAAGCGTTGTATATAACGCAATTTATCTTCGGGTGTTGCGTTGCTGCAGAGCTGCGTGATTCCCAGTTGCTGTGCAATTGCCTCGGCATGGCCACTGGCGTCGCCACTCAGGATGTGGCATTGCTTTCCACTTGCCATAAGGTTGGCCACCACGGTGTCTGCGTCGTTACGCAAAACGTCATCAACCCGAAACCAGGCCAGTGGTATTTGCTCCCGCGCCAACAGGATCCATTGACCCTGGTTTTCCGGCACTATCGGCAGGGGTTGACCAGGGCCCAGCACGAAACCCGGTTTACCTATTTTATAAACAGTGACCCCGCGATCCGGTGACGCTACGCTGCCTTGCACGCCCTGATTCGGTGTAATGGTAACATCTTCTGCGGTTTGCTCTCCCAGGCCATGAAATGCTTTGGCAATGGGGTGTTCAGAGGCGGATTCCAAAGCCGCTGCCAGCCTGGTCAGCGTTTCAGGCTCATCGCCATTCAGTGCAACTATCCGGGTTAGTTTGAAACTGCCCCGGGTCAGGGTACCGGTTTTATCAAAAACGACATCGGTGACATGACGCAATGCTTCAATGGTGTGGGAGCGGGTTGCCAGGAACCCATTATTCATCAACTTCGACGTGGCAGCGGTAATGGCGGTTGGTGTGGATAGGGAGAGGGCACAGGGGCAAGTGACAACCAGCACCGAAAGCATGATCCAGAACGCGTCCTGCGGTGAGCGAAACCACCAGAAAGTGAATACAGCCGCTGATATTAAAAGCACCCCGAAAACAAACCAGGAGGCAATTCGATTGGCGAGAAGGGCGGTTACGGGTTTCTCGCTTTGTGCCCGTTGAAGCAAACGTTTTAACACAGACAGGGTGCTATCTTTCGGGTTTTTATCGATCCGTAACGTAAGCGGATGTTCGACATTGAGTGTCCCTCCGACGACGTTATCGCCAGTGTTTTTGCTCACCGGGATAGGCTCGCCAGTCAACATTGCTTCGTTCACCGCGCTGGAACCATTCAGGATTGTGCCGTCGCCGGGAATAGTCTCACCGGCCCGCACCAGAACGCGGTCACCCGGTACTAAGCTGTCCGCTGGCACTCGGGATTGTTGGTTCTGCTCATCCAGTATCCGTGCGGTCAGCATTTGCGAATGATTCAGGCGAATACTGGTGCTTTGTGAGCGATGCCTTGCGCGCATTTCCAGGTGACGACCCACCGATAGAAAGAACACAAACATGCAGACAGAATCGAAATACACCTCCGGGCCTTGTACGAGCGTAGCCCATAGACTTGCGAAATAGGCAAAGCACAGAGCGATGGCAACCGGTACCTCCATGGACAGATGCAAAGCGCGCAAACTGCGCCACGCTCCGGACAGAAAGGGCCACCCGGAATAGAAAAATACCGGCGTGGCTACCAGGGCGCTTACCCAGCGTAAGAACTGTTGGTGAGCCGGATCGATGCCTTCGAAAGCGCCCAAATACAGGCTAACGGCATAAGTCATAACCTGCATTGCACCCAGCCCGGCAATTCCAGTCCGGATCAATGATTGCTGGTTTTCCTGTTTGATTTTTTGTTCTTGTTGAAGTGGCGTGTAGGGCTCAGCCTTGTAGCCGATGTTGGCAATGGCTTTGATTAATCCACTCAATGAGGCCAGTTGTGGGTCCCAGACCATCTGCGCCAAATGACTGCTCATATTGACGCGTATTTGAACCACTCCGGGTTGTTTGTCCAAATGTTTTTCGATTAGCCAGACGCAAGCCGCACAGGTGATGCCGGTGATGAGCAGGGTGATTTCATTCTGATGGTCCGGTAACTCATGCACAAAGGCTTGTTGTAGCTGCGGGTCGTCCCAACTCTCCAGGCCTTGTAAAAACTCCGGTACGATATCGGCTGCGGGCAGTTCACCCGGAGTTGATGCAGTGCGGCGTTGATAATAATTTTCCATCCCGATGCCGATAATGGCACGGGCAACCGATTGGCAACCGGGGCAACACATGGGACGGCTTTCACCGAAAATGACAACCTGGTATTGATCGTCTTTGGCGGGTAACCCGCAATGGAAACAGCTTGACTGGGACATTAACCGTTGGGCACCAGTTCCACGTTTTTAACGGGATTAGCGAAATTGAGGCTGCTGTCGATCTCCCAGGTTTCATCCGGGGTGGTGAGCTGAACGTAGTAACGGCCTTGTGGAATCCGATTTAACTTGGTATAGAAACGCTTGTCCGGTGTTAGAAATAATTGCAGGGTTTTATCCTGGTCTTTGATGGTGGGGTGGATCAGCCGTAAAACCAATTCGGTGTCCAGGTTTTCGCCCAGGTTGCGGGTACGGATAAACAGGGCTCCACTGTCTTTATCCAGTGTCAGAAATGCTTTGATACCCCGACCAAGGGCCAGTTGTTGCTTGTCCAGGCGTTTGTTAATGGCCATGCCGTCTTTATACCAGTCTTCGCGTACCAGGCTGTCTTCACCGTCCAATGCCAGTGTGATCATGATGACCCCCATAACAACCGAACTCATGGGAATGGCGATCAGGAACCAGGGCCAGAATTGTTTATACCAGGGTTTTGTATCTGTTCTCATTGTCTTGCTCAACGTTGGTCTATCGATTGCTTCACTTCAGAGCGTCTCATTTCATTCAAACGGGCCGAGAAACCGGCTCTCTTCGGTCACTTCCTGTGATGGTTGGGTATTCGATTTCACGGTAAAGTAAATGGTCGTATTTCTTTTCTCCAGCTCTTCCAGCGCCACTTCCAGGGTCACGGTTACGGTCAGCAACTCACCGGGCCGGGCGTGAATGTTTCCGGGAATATGGGGAACCATATTATTGAGACCGGAAACTATTACATCATAATTCTGAGCCAGCTGGGTTTTATTCATGATTTTCAGCGTGTACACGTTTTCAATATGTCCCTCCCAGTTTTCGCGGAAAAGGGCATTGCGGTCGCGGATAATATCCAGCTCTAAAGGCACCCGAGAAAAGACCATGTACACGAATGACCCGCAAAGGATGACCAGCAATAACGCGTAGGCAACGATTCTCGGACGCACGATGCGCGTCTTATCACCCACAATCGCATTCTCGGTGGAATAGCGTATAAGACCGCGTGGATACTCCATTTGATCCATTATACTATCGCAGGCGTCAATGCAGGCGGCGCATCCGATGCACTCGATCTGCAACCCGTTGCGGATATCGATACCGGTAGGGCAGACCTGAACACACATTTTGCAGTTAATACAAGAACCCAACTCCAGCTGCTCCGGTTCGGCTGTCTTTTTCCGGGCTCCTCTGGGTTCGCCGCGCTTTTCATCATAGGTCACAATCAGTGTGTCGCGATCAAACATGACTGTTTGGAAGCGGGCATAGGGGCACATATAAATACAGACCTGCTCTCGCAGCCAGCCTGCATTGGAATAGGTGCATACTGTAAAAAAGGCCAACCAAAACCAGACCCAACCCGAAACATTGAAATGGTAAAGGTCGGACCACAGCTCCCGAACCGGTGCAAAATAGCCGACAAAAGTAAAAGCGGTGAAGAACGCCAATATCAGCCACAAGCTGTGCTTAGAGAGCTTTTTGATCGCTTTACTGACCGACCATGGTTGGGCATCCAATCGAATTCGTTGGTGTCGATCCCCTTCGGTTATGTATTCGATCCACATAAAAAACGTGGTCCATACGGTTTGCGGGCAGGTGTATCCGCACCAGATGCGACCAGCCACGGCGGTGACAAAAAACAAAGCGAAGGCAGCGATAATTAACAGCCACGCCAGATAGAGGAAATCCTGGGGCCAGAAAGTGAACCAGAAAATATAAAATTTGCGTTCAGGAAGGTCGAATAAAACCCCTTGTCTGCCATCCCAGGTGAGCCAGGGCCCGAGAAAATAGACTCCCAGGGTGATCCAGATGGTAATTACACGGATATTCTGAAAAAAGCCGGACAGGTGCCGTTGATAGATCTTCTCGCGTTTTTGATAGAGGTCAATCTGCTCGTTGCTGCCAGCATCTTTAATCGCGATTTTGTTGGCATCAGTCATATACCACCTGCCTATAGCATCGGAACAGGAATTCTATCTGAAAGAAGGCACCCCGCGTGTCTCCGGGGGGCCTTAATTTTAGATGGCGTTAATTGCTCAAGCTGAAAATGTAGCTGGATAGGACGTGAATTTTCTCCGGGCTCAGGGTGTCTTTAAACGCCGGCATTTTGCCGTGGCGGCCTCCGTTGATGGTGTCCGTTATGATTTTCTCAGATCCACCGTATAGCCAGACAGCGTCGGTCAGGTTTGGCGCTCCCAGCATCTGATTGCCTTTCGCGTCCACACCGTGACAGGCAACACACAGGGTGTCGAACTTGGCTTTACCGGCCGCAGCATTACCGCTGCCTTTGCGGTCAGTAAAACTGAGAATGTACGTAGCCACATCCCTGACACCATCCTCACCCAGCGCAGTACCCATGGGCGGCATCATGCCACCGCGGCCGTTGGTGATGGTTTCTACAATCTTGTCAGGGGAACCACCATATAACCAATCCGCGTCTGTGAGATTGGGGTAGCCCAGATTGCCGCGGGCATCGGAACCGTGGCAAATCGCACAATTGTTTGCGAACAGACGCTGACCTGTTTTGATCGCTTCAGTGCTTTTCGCCAACTCGTCTACCGGAATTGCTGCGTATTCCTGGAAATAAACATCGTATTTATTTTCGGCTCGTTTTACTTCGGTTTCCCATTGACCTGCTGACGTCCAACCGAAAATACCTTTAGCGTCTCCCCAGCCGGGATACAGTGTCAGATAAATAAACGCGAACGCGATGGTAAAATAAAATAAATTCAGCCACCAATGGGGTAGCGGGTTATTCAGTTCTTCGATGCCATCGAATGAATGCCCCAGGGATTCACCGTCTTTGATCGGATCGTCCGGACGTTTACGGGTCCACCACAGTAACCATAGGCAACCCAACAGATTGATCAGGATAATGGTAATAATCCAACCATTTACCCAGCCTTGAGTAAAATCAGTACCAGTCATTCTTTAATCTCCATGCCCTTGCTTATTCTTGAGGGTATTTTGGTGGTTGGCGTCATCTGCAAACGGCAGGTTTGCGGCATCATCGAAGTGCTTTTTACGCTTGCTGCTGAAGGTCCAGAAACAAACACCTAAAAAGGCCACCATTGCCACAACCGTTGCGATTCCGCGCCAGGTATTAATATCCATCGGGTTTACCTCTTGATTTGAAGAAAGGTTCCCAATCCCTGCAAGTACGCAATAAGCGCTTCCATTTCTTTCTTACCTTCCACTGCCTCTTTAGCGCCGCTGATATCGGCATCGGTATAAGGCACACCTAGCGAGCGAAGTGCTCCCATTTTCTTGCCGGTGAGTTCACCCGAGAGCGTGTTTTCATCCAGCCAGGGGAAGCCGGGCATATTGGATTCCGGTACTACATCTCGTGGATTCATAAGGTGGTCGTGGTGCCACTGATCACTGTAGCGTCCGCCTACCCGGGCCAGATCCGGACCGGTGCGTTTTGAACCCCACAAATGCGGGTGTTCATAGACCTGTTCACCGGCCAGGCTGTAATGACCGTAACGCTCGGTTTCAGCGCGGAACGGCCGGATCATCTGTGAGTGACAAACAGTGCATCCTTCACGAATATAGATATCCCGCCCTTCCAATTGGAGGGCCGTCCAGGGTTGTAGACCTTCAATGGGCTGGGTGGTTTGTTTCTGAAAAAACAGAGGCACGATTTCAACCAGGCCACCGAAACTCACCGCGATTAACGTCAGCAGAATCATCAGGCCAACGTTCTTTTCGACGACTTCATGTGTCTTTGCCATGATGTTACTCCTTAAGCCGGTTGGGCAGCGGTGTTGGTGGAAGCGGCTTTCGGGGTGCTCATGGTTTTATACATGTTGTACGCCATCAGGAACATACCGGATAAGAAGACCATGCCGCCGATCAGACGCACAATGTAGTACGGATGAGTGGCTTTAAGGGCCTCAACGAAGGAGTAGGTGAGCGTGCCGTCATCATTAATCGCACGCCACATCAAACCTTGAGATATACCGGCAACCCACATCGCTGTGATGTAGAGAACCACACCCAATGTCGCTAACCAGAAATGTGTATTGACCAGGCCGACGCTGTGCATTTCCTTTTTGCCATAGAGCCAGGGGACCAGGGCATAGGTTGACCCGATAGTGATCATGGCAACCCAGCCCAAAGCGCCGGAATGCACGTGGCCGATAGTCCAGTCCGTATAATGGGAAAGTGCGTTAACGGTTTTGATTGCCATCATCGGACCTTCGAAGGTGGACATGCCATAGAACGACAACGCCACGATCAGGAAGCGGATGACCGGGTCATCCCGTAACTTTTCCCAGGCGCCCGATAACGTCATGATGCCGTTGATCATACCGCCCCAGGACGGAGCCAGTAACACCAGGGAGAACACCATGCCGACTGACTGCGCCCAATCCGGCAGTGCGGTGTAATGCAAGTGATGGGGGCCTGCCCACATATATACCGATATCAATGCCCAGAAATGGACGATGGAAAGCCGATAGGAATAAACCGGACGATCAGCTTGTTTCGGCACAAAATAATACATCATGCCTAGAAAACCGGCGGTAAGGAAAAAGCCCACCGCATTATGCCCGTACCACCACTGCACCATGGCGTCGGTAGCCCCGGAGTAGACCGAATAGGATTTGGTGAGCGATACGGGAATTGCCAAGCTGTTTACAATATGCAGAAGCGCTACCGTTAGTATAAATCCGCCATAGAACCAGTTCGCGACATAGATGTGGGATGTGGTGCGCTTTACGATGGTACCGAAAAAGACCACCGCATAGGCAATCCAGACAATCGCCAGGAAAATATCAATAGGCCATTCCAGTTCAGCGTATTCTTTTGACGACGTAATCCCGAGCGGCAATGTGATCACTGCGGACACGATTACCAGTTGCCAACCCCAGAAGACGAATTTCGCCAGCCCGGGTGCAAACAGCACGGTCTGGCAGGTGCGCTGGACCACGTAAAAAGACGTCCCCATCAAGGCGCAACCGCCAAACGCAAAGATAACCGCGTTGGTGTGCAGCGGCCGAAGCCGGCTGTAAGTGAGCCAGGGTGTATCAAAATTAAGCGCGGGGAACGCAAGCTGGGCGGCAATGAATACGCCGACAGCCATACCCACGATGCCCCAGAAAACGGTCATTACCGTAAATTGCTTCACCACGGCATACTCGTAATGCGGCGTTGCAGCTAGACTATTGCTCATTGAGTGTCATTCCTGTGTTGGGTGATTGAACACACATGGTTACTACTGATATTCCCACGAATACAGAATGAGCCGCTCTTATACCAATATAAAGGAAACGGCAGCATGCATTATAAGACCCAAATCTGCCGCCGTGTTGATACAGGTCAACTCAGGGGCAGAGGGGGTGAGAAATATTGCAATGCATTAGGTTAGTGCGCTTGTGGCGTTAAAAGCATTGCGTCGGTGCAACATTCGTGGGTATATTCCTAACGGCCTGTTTTTCTTCTGATTTAGTCTCGAAAACCAAATCAGAAGAAAAGCCGGTCGCCTGGCCCGAATACCGCATGCTCCATATTGGTGCGGTGGCGCCAATATGGAGTAAAACTGAGACCCACACAACCAAAATTTGGGGGCGGCAATTATGAAAATGATTACTGCAATCATCAAGCCTTTTAGGTTAGATGATGTGCGAGAATTGTTAACGGAAGTCGGAATTACCGGAATGACCATCGAAGACGTAAAAGGGTTCGGTCGGCAAAAGGGGCACACAGAATTATACCGGGGCTCTGAATACGTAATCGACTTCGTTCCGAAGATAAAAATTCAGCTCGCCGTATCCGATGAAAACACGGCAGTGGCCGTTGACGCGATAGAAAAAGCAGCCAATACCAATAAAATCGGCGATGGAAAAATCTTTGTGGAGACCTTGGAGCAAGCAGTGAGAATCCGCACCGGTGAAGTGGGCGAAGACGCTTTGTGAGTCCCTGCAGCAAAAACGCACGCACGCTCGTCAAGCAGATTGCTGATCTGGTAAGGGCTGCCCCCTCATCGTGATGAACCAGCACTCAATTCTCGTATTTCCCCTTGTATTGACTAAAAAACACGGAGCCCTGGTGAAAAAGGCTATTGTCTTTATAGTGGGGATTTTATAAGTTAACCTCAACGTCTCGAACAGTCGTTTGATTGATCAGCGTATAAAGTGCCCCGGACTCCTCCGGTAAGCAACAATAAAAATTCTTTTGGAGAAGATGTAATGAGTCTCAAATTTCTGTCCGATGAGTGGTTTGCTAAAGTAGACGAGTTAAAAGCGGCAGCCGGTGATATCGAAGTACCCGCATCCATGGCCGATTTGGTGATTAACCTGACAGTGACCGGAACCGATTCCGGTGATGTCGATATCGCTCTGAACGCTGGTATGATTGAGAAAGGCCATAAAGACGGCGCACCGACGAAAATGATCCTGCCGGTTGACTTGGCACAACGCCTGTTTATCGATAACGATCAATCAGCCGGTATGCAGGGCTTCATGTCAGGTCAGATCAAAATTGAAGGCGACATGAGCAAATTGATGGCGATGCAGACGGTTCAGCCTTCTGCAGATCAGAAAGCATTGCAGAAAGAAATTCTGGCAGTGACCGCTTCTTAAGGAAGTCGAACTCCGAATCAAAAACCCGTCGTGTTGAACATGACGGGTTTTTTTGTGCTGTTGAAACCCAATGGCGAACGGAAAAAACCTACCGATAGTTACGCAGAGTGACTTTTGATGAGTAAAACGTTGTTACTTTGCCGCGCTGGTTTTGAATCGGATCTTGCAGCAGAGATTCAGGAAAAAGCCGGATTAGCCGGCGTTGCCGGATTTGTTCGCGCAAAATCGGACTCCGGTTTTGTTATTTTTGAAACGGTTGAAGGTCAGGCAGACGATATTCTGCAAAAACGGGTTCAATTTGATTCCCTGGTGTTCGCCCGTCAATGGTTAAGGGTGATAGCCCATTTGAGTCCACTGGATCCGGCGGATCGGGTCACGCCTATTGTGGATTGTTTTCGGGAAGGGACTCCGGTTCGGGATTTCTGGCTCACGTTTCCTGATACCAATGAGGGCAAAAGCCTGTCAAAACTGGCACGAAAGTTGGAGCTACCCTTACAAAAGGGGGCGAAAGGATTACTTCATAGTCAGTCACAAGATCACGCCCACTTGTTTTTGATTTCCGGAACTGAAATCTGGGTCGGAATTACCTCGGCCGACAATGGGTCTCCCTGGCCGTTGGGTTTTCCCCGTTTGCGACAGCCTTCAGCGGCACCGAGCAGGTCGACACTGAAGCTGGAGGAAGCCTGGTTACAACTGATACCGGAAGCACAACGAGCGACGTTACTTAAACCGTTTCAAAAAGCGGTCGACCTGGGTGCAGCGCCCGGTGGCTGGACCTGGCAATTGGTAAATCGGGGCATGCAGGTGGTAGCGATTGATAACGGGCCGATGGACGCCACGTTGTTGGACTCAGGGCAGGTGACGCACCTAAAGGAAGACGCTTTTTCTTACCGGCCTTCAAGAACGGTTGATTGGTTGGTGTGTGATATGGTTGATAAGCCGGCGCGAGTGGCGGAATTAATGGAACGTTGGTTGTTAGAAGGGTGGACTCGTTTTGCTATTTTTAATCTGAAGTTGCCGATGAAACGCCGCTGGATGGAAGTGAATCTGATATTGCAGCGCATGCAGCAGGAGCTGGATGCGGGTGGCAAACGCTATAGGCTGAGTGCGAAGCAACTGTACCATGACCGTGAAGAAATCACCGTATTTGCTGCACCCGCCTGACCAGGTGGCCCTCGTTATCGCCGTTACAGCCCTTGTTGTGATTGGTATATGCAAGGCTCAAGAATGGTGCATTTTTCCGGTTCTTTCAGAAAAACACCGACTTTTTTTAGCATTTCATAGCGTTCAGATGAGCCGAACCAGAGATGCCAGGCATTGGCGCTTTCCCAGCGTGAGATCACGACATAATGATTAGGTCGCATAGCATCACGATAGGATTCGCCACCCAGATACCCGGGTGACTTTTCCGCGTGCCCTAGTAATTCGACGATGGTCTGTTCGTAATTGGGTTCCAGACCTTCGGCAACGGTGCGTTCGATCAATACTTTTGCCATGACGAGCCTCGGTTGAGTCGCGGTTTTTGTTTACATTGCCGCTATTTTCGGTAACTTTGGCGATACTTTCAACGTCGTATTTAGCGATCTTTCAAAAAGCACTTCAAACAGGTGAGTTAATGACGAATCAGATCAACCATACTTTCGACGCCAGCGGGTTAATGTGTCCGGAGCCGGTGATGATGTTGCATGGAAAAGTGAGGGAGATGCAAATTGGGGAGGTGCTTAAAGTCATTGCTACGGATCCCTCGACACAACGGGATATACCTAAATTTTGTCAATTCCTGGGGCACGAGTTGGTGTCCTCTGAAGAAGAAGAAGGAAAATATATTTTCGTGCTTAAAAAAATGGCGTGATGCCGATTCGGTTCGGTGGCGTCATTTTATAAACGCCTAAATCGGATTTTTGTTAAGCTGGATGCTTGACTAAATTTCAGATCAATTGATGACGTATTTATCTTAATCGCAAATGCTCAGGACAGGACTATTCCATGCGCAGCCCGGTGTACAGAACGCATCGTCTGACTTATCTAAGTATAGTTTTTATTTTCTCCATAATATTAACCGCCTGTGGCGGCAGCTCGGGTTCATCTTCCGCTCTAAGCACCACTGCTGATCGTGCTGTCGATGATTCGGATTCGGCGGATACCGGCGGTGAACCGGTTGCCCCCGGAGATGCCGTCGTAGTACCCCGTGTACTGTACATCGAAACGGACTCAGGGCTGATTGATAGTGGGCGAATTGCCGATAGTACGGTTCAGTTTCATGGCCTCGCAACGCCGCTGGCGACAGTGCAATTGACCTTGAACGCGGTCGTTGCCGGGACCACGGTTGCGGACGACGATGGCCATTGGATGTTGGATTATCGTCCGGTCGAGCTTGAGCCGGGCACCTACAGTATCACCGTTAAATCTGAATTGCTGACGGGTCAGGTTTCCCTCTCGGAGCAGCCATATGTTTTCGAATACAATCCAAATCTGCCACCAGAGCCACCGGTCTATGAGCCAGGTATTACCGATTTTGTTATTCGTTCGCCGGAGTCAGGCTCGCGCTTCGGTTGGGCGCTTTCCGGTTCGGGTGATCTGAACGGAGATGGCTTTGAAGACTGGGTTGTGAGTGCACCTGACAGCCAGTCCGGCCGCGGGGAAGTAATTGTGGTCTGGGGGCGCGCCAATGAATCCAGATCCGAATTGGAGTTACCCCTGAGCGAGGCCGACGGCTTTTCTGTGTTTGGCCTACAGGAAGGGGATCTTCTGGGTGAAAGTCTCGCAGTGGGTGATTTTAATGCCGACGGTGTGGACGATCTGATTATGTCTGCACCAGGAAGTGACAGCGGTGCAATCAATGCCGGTGCCATTTATGTTGTGTGGGGATTAAGGGGTGTGACCCGTCCCGCAATCGACCTCAATCAATTGCCGGGGTTTACTATACAGTCTACTGAAGCAGACCAGCGTTTG
This sequence comes from Ketobacter sp. MCCC 1A13808, assembly GCF_009746715.1. Classification (NCBI taxonomy): domain Bacteria; kingdom Pseudomonadati; phylum Pseudomonadota; class Gammaproteobacteria; order Pseudomonadales; family Ketobacteraceae; genus Ketobacter; species Ketobacter nezhaii. The sequence continues at coordinate 375,136 of NZ_VRKW01000004.1, read as the reverse complement.
GGCCAGTCATCGGCGATTACAGAAGCATTATCCGGAAACGGCCAGGGATTGTCGTTGGGCGATTTCAATGCTGATGGTGTGAATGATCTGCTGATAGGGCATCCTTCAAGTGATCGAAACGGTGTTAACTCAGGGCTCGCTTATTTAATCTGGGGTGAGGCCAGCGCGCAGCAGAATGATCTGACATTATCAGCTGCCGGATTGGGTGGCCGTGGTTTTATGATTCAGTACACCGCTGCGGGGAGCCCGTTTACCGATTGGTATTTGGGTCAGGGCGCGCAGTTTATCGGCGATTTGAACGCCGATGGCATCGATGACCTGGCACTTGGCGCTCCGGGAGCGGGTGTTAGTGCACGGCAAAGTGGTGCCGTGTTCGTTGTATACGGAAATACGGCAACCGGCCGTAGCAGCACGGTAGAACTAAGCACCATGAGTGCAGCTGCGGGCATGCGAGTGGAGGCCGCACAAAGTGAGGGTTTCTTGGGATATGCATTGGGCTCGGCGGAATTTAACGGTGATGGTATTGCTGACTTGGTGGTTTCGCAGCCGGGACGAAGCGGGGATCAGGGAGCGAATCAAGGATCGGTGTGGGTCGTTTACGGTGCAAAATCAAATTCCGTTTCGCTGGATCTCGATCAGATAACCGGACCGCAGGGTACGGCGATCGCGGGAGCGGCCGGGGGCGATTTTTTGGGACACAGTATTTCGGGGGCCGGAGACATAAACGGGGACGGTCTGGACGATCTTATTCTGGGTGCCTATCGTAAATCCGGCTCTGACATATCGACCCAATCCGGAGTCGGCGGGGCTTATCTTGTGTTAGGGAGTGAAAGTGCGGCACAGGAATACCTGGATCTTAATTCATTTTCTGCGGTCGATGGCCTTTGGTTCCTTGGCGTTAATGCCGGAGATGGGTTGGGCCACAGTGTTACCGCTGGCGATACGAATGGGGATGGCTTCAGCGACATTGCGATGGGGAGCCCAGGTGCAGGTCAGGTAAGTGTTTACCGGGGGCGTAACCTGTTTTCAAATGTTTTACCTTTAACGGGTAATTCTGCAGCGAATAACATTGTCGGTACCAGCGGTGCGGATCAAATTGAAGGAAGTGGCGGTGCTGATGCGATTGCAGCAGGTGCCGGCGATGACAGGATCAGCGTTTCTGATACTGAATTCTTCCGCGTGGATGGCGGTCGTGGAACGGATACGCTGGAATTGACCGGGCAAAACATTAGCCTGGACATCACTCGTCTGAATCCGGAGAAGCTAAACAATATTGAGAGAATCGACCTGAAAGATCAGGGCAATTCCCTGATTCTGAATAACTTAAGTGTGCTGGGTTTATCGTCTGAAAGCGGCGCATTGTGGGTAGATGGTGGCAGCTCGGATTATTTTGAAAGTGATCCCACGGATGACTGGCTTAAGCAGGGAACAGTGTTGAAAGAGGGAGTGATTTATCAACAATTTGGCGGTCAATCGGCGCAGCTGTTTGTGAATGTTGCGATGACGGGGTCAGATGAAGCGGAATTTACATCCAGTCAGAACTATTGGTTTGATACTACAGACAATGGTGCCGGGGTCACAGGCGATGTCTTCAATGTGCCGGTGTTAATCCGCATACGCGATTCGGAGATCATAAACGCGGTGCAACCGGGAGCTGCGGATATCCGGTTTGTTGCTTCTGATGGTATTACGCCCTTGCCGTATGAAGTCGAACGCTGGGATCAATTGAATAATGTGGCGGACGTTTGGGTGCTGGTGCCGAAAATTGAAGGCAGTAATGATCAGGGCTTCATTACTTTGGAATACGATGATTTGATTGATGGCAGCGTTCCAAATGGGGAAAGTCCAGAGCAGCTGTGGGCAGATTATTCCGGCGTCTGGCATTTTAGCGATGGCGACGATGGCAATAACGCCCCTGGTGTTGAACCGGATTCCAGTCCGAATCGCAATCACGCGCAGGAACAAGGCCGCGCGGTGACTAAAAGGGAAGCCTTTGTGGGGCAGGGCGTGCGCTTTCGGGACGATGCCACCCTGCGGGTTCCATATGATCCATCGCTCAATTTATCCGGCCGGGCATTCAGTGTTGAAAGCTGGTATACCAGTGACACCTGTACAACGCAATTATTGTTCAGCCGACGTGCTCTGAACATGCTGAGTCAAGACGGTGTCGATAGCTACTGGAGTGTAAGCTCGGCACACTTTATAGCCACTATCACCCTGATCGATTCCAGGGTCGACCGGGCAGCATTCAGTATCGGCGATCAGAATGGAGACTCCACCGTAGTGGGCGGCTCCTTATATGGATTATTCCTGGGGGACTGTAGCGAACAGGTTGTGACGGTGTACGATCCGCTTGTCGGGGTTCAGGTTTACATCAATGGGGAGCTGCGAAGACAAGGTGATGGGGGTTATCAGCTGGAGCCGGAGCTGGATTTAGTGATGGGCGGAAATGCTGGCAACTACGAACTTGTGCTCGACGAGACAAGGGTGTCCCGTCGACGTCTGGACCCTGATTTTATAAAACTCAGCTATGAAAACCAGAAGTTGGACAGCAACTTGGTCCGTAGCAGCCGCTAGCAACCAGTACGGATTGTCGTTAACTTTCAATTAACATAGATATCGCCGCCAGAGCTTCCGGATCTTGTTCCTTGATTTTATTGGCAATGCGATGCTGGAAAAAATACTTGAACTCCGCTTGCTCCTGCGCCGAGTAAAGACTTTCATCGCCGGGCAAGACCGGAGTGGACTTTACTTTTTCTTCATCCACCAGCATGGCATGGACGGTGCCGTCCGCCATGAGACGCCAGCTCAGCACTTCGATCAGCACGAATGAGCGAAAGCCGTTGTCAGTCAACACGGCATGGGTGCCGATGCCATCAGGAATTTCCTGCACAATTTCACCGTCCCGGACATGATCCAGGTGATAAAACTCTTCCGCTAATTCCAGCTCCATAATTTTATGACGAGGTGTATTGTAGAAAATATCGTTGGTGCCGGGATCACGATAACCTTCCCAGCGACCGTTCAGGGGGTCATTGATTTCTGTGCAAGGAACGACTTGGTTCAGCCAGGGCACCAAGCCCACAACCTCTCCGGATTCACGCAAAGCCCAACAAACAATCTTGAGAGAGTAAAGGCGATTGGGGGAAGTGTCGTTGGTGTACAACATTTCCAGCCCATCGAGTTCTGGTGTGATACGAATTATACGATCCACCACATCATCGATGGGGCGGCCAGAAAACAGGTCGATCACGTTGCTGCGATCATCCGATGACTGTGGCTTCATTCGACTACCCTCGCGGACCGGAGCCGGGTATACCGTGTTGCGTGGTGATGCGCAGCCCGGGTCGTCATGTCTTACTCTGCTTTCTTATATCTAAGTATAAATTAAAGTAAAAAGCCAGCGTTGCGTTGCTTCCGGAGCCCATCCGTAGGTAATTAGGTGGTAAAAAAGAGTGAATAAATAGCAGTCAGTCCGGAGCCGGGCAGCCTCGAAGGGCCGGTGTCGAGGTCAGCGAGAAGCGGCGAATCTGCAATCGTTTCATTGCCCAGCTCACCCGCCAACAGAGCATCAACGCAGCTGCGGTAAGGCCAACCAGCAGGCCGATCCAGAAGCCTTTAGCCCCCATGGCCGGTACCACGATGTCTGTTAAACCCAGCACATAGCCTACGGGCAAGCCCAGGCACCAATAGGCAATTAATACCATCATCATGGGGATGGCGGTGTCTTTCATGCCGCGTAGGACGCCGTTCGCGCCCACTTGAAGGCAGTCAGAAAACTGAAATAAAGCGGCAAACAGCAATAATCCGCTGGCGATTGCCAAAACGTCGGCATCCTGGGTGTACGCGGACGCAATATCGGTTCGGAAAAAGGCCAGTAAGCTGCTGTTAATTATGGCTATAGCAAGAATGATATAGATGCCGCTGATGACCGCGGTGTGGACACCGTCAAGGCTATTTCTGCCCAGGTTAGTACCCACTCTGACGGTCAATGCCAACGATAAGCTCAGCGGAATCATAAACGTCATGGAAGAGGCATTCAGCGCAATCTGGTGTCCGGCAACCACCGTTGCGTCAATTCCGGCTATAAACAGGGCAATTACACAGAACAGGCTCACTTCGATAAAGATAGCCAAGCCGATGGGTAACCCGGTTTTTAGAATGCTGCCGATTTTATCCAGCCGGGGCTTGGCAAACTGCGTGAACGTGTGACTGCCCTGGCGCTGATCAAAACCGACAGAGTAGATCGCCATAACAATTAACATAAGCCACATCACAATGGACGTGGCCCAACCGCAACCGACACCGCCCAGCGCAGGTAGACCCAGTTTGCCATAGATCAGTACATAGTTAACCGGTACGTTGACAGCCAGTCCCAACAGGCTTACCAGCATCACCGGCCGGGTGAACGACATCCCCTCGGTCAGACTGCGCAAGGCCAGAAACAGGGCGATGGCGGGGAAGCCCCAAGACAGGCCTTCCAGATAACCTATGATCATTGGGCCGATATCACGAGAAACATCCATCAGCGCCAATACGGGCTGCATAGAACGTAATGCTGCCCAGCCCAATAGGCCAAGTGGCAATGCTAACCACAGGCCTTGTTGCACGACGCTTCCGATAGCAGCGGTGCGCCCGCCCCCTTTGAGCTGTGACACAAACGGCGTCAGTCCCTGCATGACACCCACCATAAACAGGAATACCGGCACCCAGATGGCGGACCCAACGGCCACCGCGGCCAAATCCTGGGCGCTCACCTGACCGGCCATAATCGTATCAACAAAGCCGTTGGCAGTTTGGGCAAACTGGGCAACCAGGATCGGAAAAGCCAGACTGATGATGCTCTTGCATTCCTGCCAAACTGGGTGGTGTTTAAGGGTGAAATTCATAATTCCGCAGCGTGGATCAAATAGGTGAGTCGAAAAGCGCGGTAGTTTATCATGCATGGAAATCTTTTGATCAGGCAATATCAAGACAATGGCTGTTACACCCGAGTCCCGGTTCGACCATCACTATAGTCAATTAATTCAGTTGTTTAGGGAGTGTTTTGAGAAACAGTATCAAACCTGTTTGGTGCGCGGTGGTGCAGAGCCGGTGTACTTGCCTCAGTCGGAGGGCAGATTGTTCAGCGAAATCCACTTCGCTCATGGGTTTTTCAGCAGTGCGTTGCATGAGTGCGCGCACTGGATGTTGGCGGGTGAGCAGCGCCGTAGGCTGGAAGATTTCGGTTACTGGTATCAGCCCGATGGACGTAATGCAGAGCAGCAGCGGTTATTTGAAGCAGTGGAAGTCAAACCGCAGGCAATCGAGTGGATGCTTTCCGTTGCCGCCGGTTACCGCTTTCGGGTCAGCATCGATAATCTGCAAGGGGAAGCCACAGATCCTGCTCGATTCAAACAGGCGGTCTATCAGCAGGTACGGCACTACCTGGTCCAAGGCTTGCCTGGGCGGGCGGAGCAATTCCGTCAGGCGCTTTGTGAGTATTATGGTACGCCACGCAAGTTGAGCCTAACTCAGTTTGATGTCGAAACGATCTGAAAACAACCACCGGCTCAGGCTCGTATTCTGGCCCCTTCCCGTGCTAAATTAGGTCAAAGCATCGACAAAACGGCTTTGCTGAACGTACTCCAAAAATAAAAAAAGCAGTGAGAATGAGCATGCAGTATGATGCGCAGATTCAGATGATCGTCAGTACTTTTAAATTGTCTCAGAGCCTGGACGTAGATCCGAACTCCGGAAGGGCCAGTATGCGGTATGAAGTGAAGTGTGATGGCGGTGTGCGTTCATCGGGGTTTGAAGAAACTCAGGCGGTGGTCAGTATTCGGGAAGTGTCCAAACTAACCGATAAATACCTGGGTACAGTAGAGCAGGATAATGGCAGGCTGCACATTCGGATTGTAGCACCACGAGAGTATTTCAGCGGTCTGATCGGATTATTCCCTTACTGCAAGCCGGAGGAGGGTGGTTACCTGTCGTTTAATTTTTTGATAAACAGGGATCAGATATCCGGGCGTAGCCTGATGAAAGTGCTTAACGCGGAATATAAAATGGTGAAGCAGTTGTCGGATAATCCAGACTTGATTCATCGCAATTAGCCAGGAATGGAATGAGCCGATACCGACCACCCAGCGCCCCCTCAGCCCCCTATATAACTCCCCAAGGCCGCGATAAACTGATGACGGAGCTACGCTATCTGTGTGATGACCTGCGTCCGGAAGTAACTAAAGCGCTGGGCGAAGCGGCTGCAGAAGGCGACCGTTCTGAAAATGCAGAATATATTTACCGCAAAAAACAAATACGGGAAATCGACCGGCGCATCCGTTATCTTGTGAAGCGCCTTGAAGTAGTGAAATGCGTTGATCAGCGTCCGGCCGATCAAAGTAAAGTCTTTTTTGGTGCGTGGGTGGAGCTGCAAGACCTGGACACCGGCTCAACAGCGCGCTACCGGCTGGTGGGTGCTGATGAAATCGATCTGGATGCCGGCTGGATTAGTGTAGATTCCCCGGTTGCCCGAGCGCTGCTAAAAAAGCAGGAAGGGGACGACGTTGTTGTTGAACGACCCAAAGGCGAAGTGATCTACGAAATTTCCCGGGTACAGTACGATCCGTTTGAGTAGTGATTTTTGAACTGACGAGTTAAATCATAATGGAAGGGAAAAGATGAAAACGATTGTAATTACCGGAGCCAATCGCGGGCTCGGACTTGAATTTACCCGCCAGTATCTGGAAGCAGGTAACCGGGTAATAGCCACCGCCAGACACCCCGAGCAATCCCGGGAGTTGTCGCAGCTTAAGAGCCACTATGGCGAAAAACTGATGATCTATACGTTGGATGTCACAGACGACGCGTCAAGAAATGCCTTTTCAAAAACAGTGGGTAATAAAGTTATTCATTTGCTGATCAATAATGCCGGTTATTACGGTGATAACAAAGAGCTGGGTAAGCTGGATACCGCTGAATGGTTAAATGTGTTCGAAGTTAATAGCATTGCACCGATCAAGATGGTGGAAGTACTGCGTTCCAATCTGGTGAATGCAGAGAGTGCTACCGTGGTTTTACTGAGTAGCAAAATGGGCTCCATGACGGACAACACCTCCGGTGGCGCCTATCTTTATCGTTCCGCGAAAGCAGCGCTCAATGCGGGTGCAAAATCGTTATCAATCGACTTAGCGGATGAAAAAATCAAAGTTGTCATGTTGCATCCAGGTTGGGTGTTAACCGATATGGGGGGGCCGAACGCACTTATAGACGCCCAGACCTCGGTGCAGGGAATGCGGAGGGTCATCGACGGGCTCAAGGCCAGTCAGAGCGGTGACTTTATTGCGTATGACGGTACGGTTGTTCCCTGGTGATCCGCTTTTTATTGGTGTTTTGTCTGGCACTATCCACTGCCACCAACAGCTTTGCCCAGTGGTTTAAGCGGGAAGAACCCATCATGGGCACCCGTGTTTATGTTGAGCTTTGGTGGCAGAACGAGGCCCGGGCAAACGAGTTAATGCAGCAGGTAATGGATGAAATGGAGCGCATCAATCAATTGATGAGCCCCTATAAAACCCGATCGGAATTATCCGCCATTAACCGCTTGGCCAGTGAACAGGCGGTGCCGGTCAGCGCCGAATTGTTCAGGCTGATTCAGACCTCTGTCCGGTATAGCGATGTGAGCGACGGCGCATTTGACATCACTTTTGCCTCGCTCGGCAGCGAGTATGATTATCGGAATAAGATCAAACCAACGGAATCCCAACGCAAAAAGGCGGCGGCGTTAATCAACTATAGAGATATGGTGCTGCTCCCGGCAGACAACAGTGTCCGGTTCCGCAAAAAAGGTATGCGTATTGACCTGGGGGGCATTGCGAAAGGGTACGCCGTGGATAACGCCATCGCCATTTTGCAGGCCGCCGGGGTTGAAAGCGCCATCGTAACTGCGGGCGGCGATAGCCGTATTCTTGGAGATCACCGGGGGCGGCCCTGGTTATTGGGGATACACAATCCACGCGGAGACGGGCAGGTGCTCAAGCTGCCGCTGGAAGACGTATCGATTTCCACCTCGGGGGATTACGAACGGTATTTTGAGGCGGACGGTGTACGGTATCATCATATAATTGATCCGCATAAGGGGGCGTCTCCCAGCGAGTTGATGAGTGCCAGCGTATTGACGGATAAATCCATAGATGCTGACGCCTTATCCACGACGTTATTTGTTTTGGGTACTGATAAGGCACTCAAGTTGGCAAATTCACAACCGGGGGTGTCTGCCATCCTCATAGACAGGACAGGAAAGGTTTATTATTCCTCTGATCTGGTGGATCCCGCGATGCAATAGCTTGCGTGCCGTGTTATATAATACGAACATCAATAGATCCTAAGTCCATAAAAACAAAAAACAGCGGACCATGGTGGCTTTTATGAATTCGTCACTCGTGTTACACGATACGCCGGGCATCGGCACTTCTTTTCCCAATTATGTTTTTGTTGCTGATCAACATCAGCAATTTATTCTCTATTCCAATTTATCCTCACCACATAATTTACTGAAACAGGATTCCCTGGAAACGGACCTGTACCAGGCGCATTTAAATAGTCTCAGCACCAATGCACTGCAATTACGCAATGTAACGGAAGATCTGATCGACGTCATTGTACGAGCCCACGAATCCAGCCAGGGCTATTTATTCCGGTTCCGTGATGAAGGGGGATACTGGCGTTTTGGCTATCTGGAAAATGTAACGTTGTATGGTGGCGCCAATGGCGGAACAGAACATTTGTGCGGCATCATCCTGTTATTACAGAACCCTGCGAGCTATCAGTCGGCGGAAATACCGCCTCCTTCCCGATTGGTCTGGATGACCGATTTGAATTTGCGTCTGGTGAAAGTGGGAAGCGAATGCCGGTCGCTGGGGTTTGATATGGAATCGCTTTTAGCAAACGGACAATTGAGTTTTCTGACGGATGAAAGCAGCCTGTTTCTGGAGACTGTGTATCAAGATCAATTCAGTAACCCGGAACCGGAAACCCGTGTTGTACGACTCAGTTTGCGTTCGCTGAATGGCAGTGCGGTCGCGGCAACGATCCAGTTTTCCCTGTTGTTTGATGGGCAGGGTACTGTTACCGGGACCCTGGGCATTGCTGATTTTTACCCCAGCCGGGAAGTGCTGGAAAGTGAACGTCAATTATTTTCGGCGATGTTTGAATCCATTTCGGAAGGCCTGTTTGTCACCGATCGCAGTGGATTTATTTTGCGAGCAAATCCGGCTTTTTATGAACTGACCGGTTATCAGGCTAAAGAAATACTGGGTATGCACTGCCAGCATATTTGGAAAAAAAGGCTTGGATCCGAATTCTTTCGTGAAATCCGCAATGCTTTAGTGCGCAACCGGAAGTGGCGAGGGGAATGTGAATTTGTGCATCGTGACGGAAGCTTGCGTTATGCAATGCTCAGCTTTAGTCAAACCCACAATATGAGAAACGAAGTACGCAATTATGTCGGCGTGCTGATGGACATCGGAGATAAGAAACGCAGTGACTTGCGAATTCATCGGCTGGCCTATTACGACCCCCTTACGGGTATTGCGAACCGTCGCCTATTCAATGAACGTTTAAGCGAATCGGTCACCAATAGTGAACGGAATAAAACCGCACTGGCGGTCCTGTTCCTGGATCTGGACCGATTTAAACCGGTGAATGATTCCCTGGGTCATGTCGCAGGAGATCAGCTGTTAAAAGGGGTGGCACGTCGCCTGGTTTATTGCTTAAGAGAGGGTGATACTGTAGCCCGCATGGGGGGGGACGAATTTGCCTTGATCCTACATGATTTGGAACCTGCCGTTGCGGAGCAAACGGCGATTAAAATGGCGTCCAGGGTAGTGGCGCAATTTTATTCGGCTTTCATGCTGGAGGGCAGGGAGGTGTATACCTCTCCTAGTATCGGTATCAGTCTTTACCCGCATCACGGGCAGAGTGCGGGAATTTTGCTACGCGGTGCAGATACCGCAATGTACGCGGCCAAACGCGCGGGTAAAAATCACTATCAGTTTTACGACGAAGTAATGAATAAGCGCGCTATGGATCGATTGATCATGGAAAACGCCATGCGCCGGGCTTTATTAAAAGAGGAATTCGAACTGTACTTTCAGCCTCAATACGCCATGGTCAGTGGAGTGATGACCGGGATCGAAGTGTTGTTGCGCTGGGATCATCCGCAGTTCGGGAGTGTTCGACCATTGGAGTTTATCCATCTGGCGGAACAGACGGATTTAATCATTCCTTTGGGTGAGTGGGTGTTTCAGCAAACCTGTGAAAAGATATCGGAATGGCAGAAGTCAGGAGTGCGTTTTCCCAGGGTCGGGGTAAATGTATCAGCGAATCAGTTTAAACGTGAGGATTTTGCCGATTGGGCTTTGTTCCAGGTACAACGTTACGGTGTGAATCCGGCGCAGCTTGAAATTGAAATTACCGAAAGCGCTATTATGGATGATGTGGAGCACAGTCTGCAGATGCTTGAACGATTGCAAAAAGCGCGCATTCGCATCGCGGTGGATGACTTTGGAACCGGCTATTCTTCGCTGAATTATTTACGCAAATTCCCGATCAGTACGCTGAAGATTGATCGCGTATTTGTGGAGGATATTGTTGATAATCAGGATACTCTGGAATTAACTCAAACGATCATTGCTATCGCCAAGAGCCTGAACTTGGGTGTGATTGCTGAAGGCGTTGAAACCCGGGACCAATACCAACTATTAACCCGGTTGGGCTGCAACGAAGTGCAGGGCTATTTTATGAGCCCTGCACTGTCTGAAAGCAAACTTCTGGAATTGGTTGCTGGGAAGTCGGGTTAGGTCGTGTTTAACCGGCCTGGTTAGCGGGTTAAACAGCAAGTTACCAACTGTAATTCACCTTATAACTTAACTTAACCTCTTCGCCTGCTTTTAACTGCACCGGAAATTCGATTGTGTGGCTGTCTTTTTTAACAAACTTCTCAGACGCATTTTCTATTTTCCAGTTATTCCAGCGGTAAAGATGCTCAACAATGTTAACCCGAACGTCGGTTTTTTTACTGTTTTTCACTGTAATTTCAAACGTTTCAGCAGCGTCGCGAGACCGGGTATTGACTTGGAAGTCCATGCGCTTGCGTTCGCCCTTCAGATCAAAGGCGTTGCCGGTATAAAGCGATACTTCATTATCAGTGGGGGTGTGATCAATGTTGTTTTCGCCTATAAATTCAAGCTGGTTATCTTCATCCTGCTGATAGAAACGTACCCGGCCTTTTGGTAGGGGAATCCCCAAGCCGTTGTCTTTGCTGTTCTTGAACTCGCGGCGGATGCTGACTTTGGTATTACTTTGGGTTCCGTAATCAGGATCGCTGCGGAACTGATCGGTTTGATAACGGCGGTTAACCAGGGCACCATCGTAAATGTAGACAGTGCTTGATTTGACTTTTTTGCTGTTAATGAAGCTGATTTGCTTCGTTTCTCCGTCCTGGAGATCAATGGCGCGCTCTATGCTATACAGGTGATATTCATCAAAGTCTTTTTCTGTTACTTGCGGGGCAGACGCGGCCACCATAGAGCGCATTTTTACCCCGTATTCGGGGCCGTCAGGGGATATTTTGTTAATATCACCGGCCATCATTTTCATTTTAGCTTGTTCGAAGGCTTTACCGGATCGATTGGAAAACGTGATCCAGGCATTCACGCTCATTTCTTCTCCGTCGGCGCTGGCGACCATATTGTAGTCGGCTTTCCAACTGAGGCCGGCGGTCAGGTAAGCAAGCTCAAGCAGTTGGGTGCCGGCTTTGGCGGATTCCAGTTGCCACTGCAGGGTTGGCTTAAGAATGGCATCGTTTTTTATTGCTGGGAACAAAGGCACACCGGGTAATCCAAAACGGGATTTTCCATCCAGTTCGATTATGGGAACATTGTTGAAGCCGCTGCCTTTGCCACTGCGAATGATTTTTCCGGGTAACACCACCGTTTTGTCACCCCGCTGCACCTCAAAATCGATTGTTTGCCCTTCAAAATGCTCGAGCAGGAGCGACTGATCCACTGGTGAGGACAAGTAATTCTGCTCAAGAATGTTAACTGGCCATTGTTCCGCGTTACTTTTTACCGGTCGTAATACAACGGAGTCGGGCTCCAGATTCTGGGTGATGTCTTGGTAGGAAACCGAATTGACACCGGGTTTGAATTTCAAAAGAATGGTGTCCCTGACAACAGCAAAATCGCCGTTATAAATAGTAATAGACGGAGCTGCGGAAGCCAGTGAGCTGGTGAGCATAACAATTCCTGCCAGTGTTTTATGAAAAGCCATTCAAAAAAGTCCGTTGCAATTTAGTGAGGGAAGACAGTTACGCATCGGGGTAGCGATGCTCCAGTGCGGAGTAGACGGCCTCCTGAAAATCGGCTGCATTGGGGTCGAGCATGCCGAGTATATCTGCCAAGTGCTCGTTGTCCTCACGACCCTGCCAGACTTTGATATAGTTTCCTTGTTTGTAACCATGATCCTGACGAAAAAAATTCAGTACATTTTTTCCGATATACTGCTGATACAGGCTGGCAAGGTCGAGATCAGCCAGTCGCATTAGCTGACAGAACAGGGGTATTGAAAAGGACTTTTGATTTAGGGTGTCTGAAGCCAGTTGTTCAACTGCATCCAAAAAAGACACGTTGTCCTGTGTATCCGTCCATTGCCTTTCGATCAAGTTAGCGACGTCTTCCAGGGTGCTGCCACTTTGCAATAGGATGCTCATACCAAAGTGCCATATATCGACTATCTCCAACTGTATTTGCGCCAAATCCGGGTTTTGCTTTTTCCACCATTTCCACCCGTGGTGATCCATTAGCTCGGCGCACTCTGTCCATACTGCCCGATACCATTCAAATTGTTGCTCTTGCCATAGCGGGTGAACCTTGCTGTTCATTTTGTTTTGTAATGCCAGCATATTGACCAGTTGCTGTTTCATCGTAGCTCCTGTTTTGTCCGCAGAGACCACAGTCGTGTCCTGGTCGTGACAAATATGTTGAGTGGTGAGTTAGAGTATCTTCGCTGCAGAGGGTTCAATCCGAACCCGGATGTTCGGTATGCTATCGTTTATGATCGGTGGTCACAATCATTGAAGGACTAATTATGTGCGGACGCTTTAATATCATCGATGACCCAGCGATGCACGGTCTATTGCACACGTTGGGCCTCGGTTTACGCTTGCCCACCAGGGTTAATATTGCGCCTACAGAGGCGGTGCCGGTGATTAAACAGGCGGGTCAGACGGTGTCCGTACATGAAATGCGATGGTGGTTGGTGCCGTCATGGGCACCCGACGTCAGCACCCGGTATTCCATGTTTAACGCGCGTTCGGATAAGTTGGCGACCAGCAAAGCATTTCGTGGCCCATTTCGACACAAGCGCGCCGTTATGCCTGTGTCCTCTTACATCGAGTGGAAGCGGGAAGGCAAGATTAAACAGCCCTATCTGATCAAGCCGGTGGGCCAGCTTGCTTTTGCATTTGCCGCAATTTGGGATCAGTGGGAGAAGGGGGGGGATTATATCGAAAGCTGTGCCATGATTACGGCGGAGGCGGATACGTCGATGAACTGGTTGCATCATCGTATGCCGGTGATGCTTACCCCGGAAACGCTGCCTGAGTGGCTGGATTTGTCGACACCGGAAACACGGTTGCAGGGGATTCTTGCTTCGGGTTTGCCAATGGACCTGGAGGCCGTTCCGTTACAGCAGAGGGTGAACAGCGGGCGGGAAAAAGCACTATCCGTACTGAGTCCCGCCGGCGATAGCGTAACGATTAATCGTCGCTAAAGATGTTTTCGATAACGTCGCCCAGGTTTTCTGCGGACTCTGATTCTTCGGCGGAATCAGAGTCCTCCGTGGTGGTGCCGGGCTCCTTTTCAAGCTCAATCTTAATGCTCTCGTCGTCTTGTTTGGCCCGATCCCGCTCCTGCATATAGGCAAGATCCTGGAGGCGTGCAATAGATAGCAATGCCTTTGCCCGCATGCCGTCTAATTGACTTTGTTGCTTTTCAATAATGCCGACAGCAACCTTTTGCATCAAATTTCGTTGGTCACGCAAGGTCTGTGCTGTCAATTCCTGCAATTGATTTAATCGTTGTTGCAGTTCAGACGCTCGGGTCTCGAAACCCTGGAACCGGGTCAGGCGATCCTGTCTTGCGGAGGTCAAAGCACGAATGCGACCTTCGAGCTCGATGAGTAAATTATCAATAGCCACTTTGTCTTTCGTACTTTGCCAGCGTTTCTCTATTGCAACAGCGTTCAAGTCCCAGACCAACAAGCCTTTCAGTAATCTGAACTTGTCCCATTCTTCCGCATAGACATCCGGATCCCCCATGGATTTCAGGGTCGCCTCGATCTGGTCAAGCCGGGTTTGTTGGGCCAGCTGAGTGACGTTCGCGGTGCCTGCGATATCATCGTCGGCAATTATCTGACTCAGCTTGGTTTCGAATTCATCGAGTTTGACCCGTGAATACGCGTAGAACTTTTGCGCTTGCAGGCTGGCCCGTTCAGCTTTAGGCGCTAATTCATTCAGACGTTCGACATGAGTTTGAATCATTTGGGTGTACGTTGGAATTTGACGCTCCCAATGCACAAGCACCAGATAAAGCCGCTGCAACTCCCGGTAGTCATGGTACATACGCTGAAATTCGTTGGTAGCGTAGTATTGAAACAGGTGCTGGCTGGCTGCATTGTCTGCCGGTAATTCAAAAGCCTTAGCCGAATTCATCACATTCATTTCTGTAGTGTCAGCGGGGCTGATGATTTCAATCCAATCCGGCTTCATGATTTCGGCTTTGATGTCATCCAGCTTTCGACCCTGGGTCTGGAACGTTTTATAGGCGTTGTTGTAGCCATCCAGGGCATCCTGGAGCGCACCCAGCTCTTCGTAAACAAAGGGCACGTTAAGAATGCTTTCCTGAACTGCAGAATCGGACAGTGGCCGTGAACTCAATTCCAACCAGGGGGTCAGTGCATCGATCTTGCGGTCAGACTCGAAATGCGCCCAGCCCAATGCCAACAAACCGCGGTTGGCGACCGGTCCAAACAATCGAATTTTATTCAGGGTTTTTTCTGCCAGATCGAGCTGATTGGATTGCAGGTAATAAATACCCAGAGATAGGGCGGAGCGATCCAGTAGCGTCATGTCTGTTTCGTCGCTGGCCTGGTTGTTTTCCAGTACATCTTCATAATAGCCAGCGGCAGCGCCCATATCCCCCAGTTGGGATAACGCAGCCCCCAGATTGAACCGCACAAACACGCTCAGGGGTTCTTCGGTATTCAAGAATTGGCTCAGGCTGCGGGCCTGATCAACTTCGCCTAGATTGATGTGACAGAGCACCTGCAGTAGTACATGTTCGGTAGCACGGGTCTCGACAGGCTCTACGATATTATTGGTCAACACAGAGAGCGCTTTTTTCGCATCGCCTTGCTTGTAATAAATACGTGCCAATTGATACCAGGATTCGTCGGCCCCTTTTTGTGTGGTGTAGGTGTTCAGCAGGCGATTGAAAATCGCTTCACCCCGTTCCAGCATGCCATAGGAGACATACAGCGAACCCAGAACCAGCTCAGCGTGTTCCCGGTTGTGGTCCAGCTGACCTCGTTCTTTTGCCACCAGAATTTTGGTGATCGCAGAAAAGTATTTTTGCTGATAAAAATCGAAAAGCAGGTCGCCGTACGCCAAGTCTTCGACGGCATGGGGCTGATCAATCAACACCGGTTTTTTAGGTTGTTCTGCGGTAGGCTGGTTTTCTGAATCCGAGCCGAACAAGCCAAACCATTCGAATGCGTAGCTGGTGTTGTGAGCTGACACGCTCAGCAGGAATGCCAGCGCGCAGCTACGCGGCCAGCGGAAACCCTTACGCTGAACAGTGTTTGCTGTTTTGAGTGGGTGATACGACAGTTTCAATTCAGATATCCTTGCCCATCACTCCCACTGCTTCAATCTGAAGCCGGGTTGCTTAGTGTATTCGTCACCTTCAATAATCAGTTCGATGTATTTGCTGCCACTGGACTTATCAAAATCCAGGCTCACTGCGCGCCGATAGTCACGACCCTGAGGGCCGATTCCGGTAACGATGGCAATCAACTCATGTTCACCTACTGGTAGATTGCCGGTGAACAGGCGTTGTACGGCGCCGCGATTCATTGCCGCAAGTTCCCTTTCTGTATAAAGGTGATTGCTAATTGGGCGATCATTAAATTTCAGGGTAATGCCGTCCAGTTGAAAATACTCCAGGGAATCATAGGAAACAAAGACATTGACCTGGGTGCTGCTGGGAAACAGTAAATCTTCCTCCAATATAAATAGGTCACGGTTCACTTGCAGAATCTTCTCTTTCAGGTCCTGCATTTCCTGTTGCATGGTCGCCGGGTCTTTGGTCGCGCCACCTTCGAGCCG
The DNA here is from genome assembly GCF_009746715.1 of Ketobacter sp. MCCC 1A13808. Lineage (NCBI taxonomy): Bacteria > Pseudomonadati > Pseudomonadota > Gammaproteobacteria > Pseudomonadales > Ketobacteraceae > Ketobacter > Ketobacter nezhaii. The sequence continues at coordinate 358,713 of NZ_VRKW01000004.1, read as the reverse complement.
CACCTCCTGGTCATCGCCATATAAAATATTGTTCAGATCAACAAACTCTTCCTCTTCAGCAGGGGCCGCCGGAGGCGGTTCTTGTTGTGCTTCATAGATGCCGGAATCCGGAAGCGCTTCCTCCTGATCCATGATTTCATCCATCTCGATATATTCCAGATCTTCTCCGGAATCGAGCTCGATGATATCGTCATCTTCTGCGTAGAGGTTGGTGCCGAGGCTCAGGCATCCCAACACCAGTAGCGCCGACATAAGTGGGGCTAGTTTGTATTTGATCGCGTTCATGTTGTTCACTTCGCTCATTTAAATTCGCTTATTCCAACACCAGTTTTTGTAACAGCTCATCGAGTTTCTCGGTGTCCCCGGTTTCATACCCGTCGTTCAGATAGCGGACAACCCCGTCGCGGTCGAAAATGGCAGAGGAGGGGAGATCCTCTATATCATATCGTTCGCTGACTAAAAATGAATCGTCATATAGGATGGTGAGACCCAAATTATGATGTTGGTTGAAGTGCTGGGCATCTTCCGGTTCTTTATCCAGCGAGATAGCCCACACCTTTACTCCATATTCTTTGTATTTGTCCTGCAATGAACTCAGGCTTTCAAGCATCGGGTTGCAGGACTTGCACCAGCTGGACCAGAACACGGCAACGACGATGTGCCCCCGTTGTTCTGACAGCCGCAAGTTGAAAGGGCTGTCGCTGCGCAATGTAAAGTCCGGTGCCGGCTCGCCAATCGCCGGCTTTTTTGCCAGTGCTGCCGGATTGAAGGTGATACACAGTATCACCCCAATCAGGCTGCTAAGTCGCAGTGCATTGGATATCCACGCATTCCTAAGCATAAGTCGCATCTGCATCAGGATGGGATAAATGATATGGGATAGGTGTCATTCCACACATCCACATTCATTGCGCCAAAGTTGATCTGCTTGATCTTCAGCATGATCTTGCGCTCCAGATCTTCATCGTCTAGCTCACTGCTGACTACCGAACACTGGGTTACGGTGCCATTAGGCTGGATTTCCATTTTCAACACCACGGTACCTTCAAGTGCTGGGTTCTTGCGTAAAGCACGACGATAAAGTCCGTAGATACTGCCCTTATGCTTGTCGAAAACAAGCTGGATATCTTCGGTTGAGCGACGCGATTTGCCATCCTTCCCGCGGCGGCTTGCCTGTTCTGCTGCGGGATCGGCAATCTTGCTCTCGACCTGAGTGGTTTTTACTCCGGCCAGTGAGCCTGATCCGCCACCACCGCTGCTGGCTTTCGAGGTGCTGACGCCACCGCTACTACCCAGTGCCATACTGCCCACCAGATTGCGTTCGGTTTTGCTCTCCTGAGCGCCCATTGCGGAAACGTCCTTCTGCTCTGCATTCAAGTTAGCCAGGTCATCGTTGTCGCGTAAATCGGACAGGTCGTCGAATACGGCGATGGCTGCCTTGGCTTTTTCTTTGGCAGTCGGCTTAGGTTTCTCTTCCTCTTTTTTCGGCTCTTCCTTCTTGGGTTCTTCTTTTTTCGGCTCTTCTTTCTTCGGCTCCTCTTCCTTTTTCTCTTCTTTCGGAGGCGGCGGAGGTGGCGGAGGCGGTTTTCGCTTCTCCATCACGAGTTTGGCCAGGCGTGGCGGTACTTTTTCTACATGGTCCCGTTGCTTTTCCGGTACCGGAATATTAGGAATAACCAGCGCCATCAGAAAAAACAGAATCAGAAACGCGACGAATATCTTGCGAAATAACTTTTCTTCTTCAGCTGCCCGGTCCCAGGGTAGGGTGTCGACCGAGTAATACGGAGTCTTCATCATATAGACACGTCCTCCGTACTCTCTTTCTTGAGGACAGCCAGTGAAATTCGGGAATATTCACTGTTACTGCAGGTCATCATAATGCGACGTAACAAGGCATAAGGAATGGCGCGATCACCCATGATAGTGACTTCACGTTCCGCAACACCTAATTCATTGACGGCGACCGCAGGCGATTTACTGGCCTGATAGCGAAGCTCTCGCTGCAAAGCCGGAATGTTATCCCCGGATAACGCTAAAATATCCGGCACTTCTTCCACCGCACGACCGTTCACCAATATGTTTTTGTCGTTGACCATAATGGTTAGCGTTTCTTTCGGCATTTGTTCGGCGATGGATTCCGGAAGCTTGATGGACTTCTGATTGGGTAACTGCTGCGTATTCGAAGAGTTCACCAAGAGGAAGAATACCAGTATCGTAAATATATCCATCAGCGATACCAGGTTGATGCCGGGTATCGTTTGTCGCTTGTGGCGACGGTCCATACGTTTTGCACGCTGCGATAGTTTCATGCATCACCTCCCTGAACCTGGCTGATAGAGGAGGAGTCGGGTGATGCAGTGTCCGCAGGGGCATCTCCGATGGAGATGTCCGGAAATAATTCGGCCTGTTCGGAGGTGCCGTCTTCTAACGATTGTTCGGCTAATCTCACTTTATCCATCGTTGTAACAAGGATTTCATAGGGTGTGTTCGGCTCCATCAGCAGAGTAATCTCTGTTATTTCAGGGAACCGGTTTTTCACCGCTTTTAACGTTGTGGTCATTGACTCGAAGTCGGGTTTGCCGTCAACGTTCTGAATGATCTTCAGCGGGCCGGTTTGACGGTCCACCACTTCCAATCGGTTTTTATATATCAATACTTCCAACACAATAGGCTTTTTGTCTTCTTCTTCCTGTTGTGGTGTCGATATTGTTGCCGGCAGATTCAATTCGAGAATTGATATCTGAGAAAACACAGCCGTGATCAGCAGAAAAGGAACCAACACCACCATTAAATTCATAAAGGCGGTTATGTTGATTTCTGCCTCAGCATGATGTTTTCGACGCGAGCGTCTATTCATAACAGCTCCTGCTCAATCGTATTCTGTGTGGATCAGGTTTAACCCTGACCACCCTGGTTTTTGCTCTGGCTTTGGGCCTGGCGGAATACGTTGAGGAATTTAACAGAAGCCATTTCCATGCTATCAATCAACTGATTGGTTTTATTCTGCAGGTAGGTGAAGGCCAGCAATAAAGGAATTGCCGCCATCAATCCGAAGGCCGTAGTGTTCATGGCTACTGAAATACTGGCAGAAAGCAAATCCGCCTTTTGTGATGGGTCAGCACTGGCAACTGCAGTAAACGCATTGATCAGACCCATGATGGTTCCGAGCAAGCCCAGCAGGGTAGCGATGTTTGCAAAGACCGCTATATAGTTGGTGCGGCGTTCCAAGTGAGGGATGGTTTCCATCAGGCCTTCTTCCATCGCCATTTCCACTTCATCATGGCGGGTTGCGTAGGCGCTTCTGGACAATCCGTAAACCAGGATCTTGGCAATGGCACTGCCGGATTTTTTAGCTTCTTCCATTGCCGTTTTAAATTTGCCTTGAGTAAGCAGAGGGAAGAGCTTTTTCCACACCACCTGATTGCGGGTTTGGGTCATATTCAGATAGATGAATCGCTCTAGGGTAATTGCGAGACCTACCAAAAATACCGCCAGGATAATGTACATGAAGGGGCCACCTTCCTGAAAAAATTGGGCGGTTGTAGTGAATAATCCTGCGCTTTGTTCAGCAGCATTTAAGGTATCAGCCATTTTGGTCTCCTGCGTTACCAAATATTTTGTTGAAGATCGAAATTGAAAGAATCAGTTATGTGTAGCTATCAGAGCTAATTTCAGCCCGCCTATAGGTCCTTCTTTTATCCTTACTGGTCAACCGCTTGGGGATCCGAATGCTGCAGCAGGTTAAAGTATTCCACCTGCCGTCGCAACTCGTCTCGATCCACCGGCTTTAGAGAATCGTCCAGCAATTGCGACTCAAAATTGGGCTTGGATTGCCACGGGTCTACACCCAGCTCTTTGGCTTGCCAGGGCACAACGTTCAGTACATTGGGTGCTTCTTTGGTACCAATGATTGTCGTTCCTTCATCCAGAGCCCAGCTGTTCAAACTGTAGCCAGTTAAAAGCCCAGCGTGAGCGATAATATAGATTATTTTGAAAAGTTTCATGCTCATCGCGCGGCCCGTCTTTCAATTTCTTTCATCCAGCCTGCCACTTTCTTGTCCGGAGTTGGCAGAAGTCGCTGATAGGCTTCAAATTCAGCCAGTGCCAACGCCGGATCGTGCAAATATAAATCCGCCAGCACCGCTAGATTATAATGTGCACTAAGGTAATTTTCGTCGATGCGAATCGCACTTTCATAGCTTGCCTGCGCTTGTTTAAATTTGCCCAGTTCACGACTGATTACGCCTAACTCATTGAGCAGGAAGGGGTTTTTCCCATGGTCGTGTAGGGCTTTATGCAATAGGTCATAGGCTTCCTGCTTTTTACCCATTTTGCGCAAAATGATTGCCTGATTAACGATAGGGCCACTGAGAGCGGGGTAGCTCTTGGATATCGCTTGCAAACGCTGCAATGCCGAGTCCAGATTGCCTTTGCGCATCTCATTGATGGCTCTGTCAAAATCCGGTTGTGCCTGTTTAGCCTGGCTGTTTTGTGCGGAACTCATATTCATAGTCAGCGCTTCGACACGCTGTCGCTGCAGCCGTTCCCGTGCTTGATCATTGCTTTCAACCGGGTCAGGTTGTTGAGCGGATGCGGCGTCATCATCCGCACGCTTCGCACCTTGTTCGCGTTCGTCTGTCAGCTCAACTGTAACACTGTCCGGCGAATCGGCCGTTGCGGCAGGTTTTGGGTCGGGCTTTATGAGTGAGCAGCCCTGAGTCAGAAGGGATAGAGCCAGCGTCAGCCCGCAGCAGAAGCGCAGATATCTAGTAGATGACATCAATATACTCCTCTGTCATTTCCGGCTTATTGTAGCGACCGGGGGATAGCGTACTGAGTGATTGGTAGCTCTTTTCCACCCATTCGTCCCAAACTTCGTTTTTGGTACGGTCAGTGTTGGTTTGGAAGATGGCAATGGCTTTATCTTCCAAAGGCAGCGCCTGATCTTCCAGCAGGATTTCGTATTCTTCTAAAGCCAGCTCGTCCAGCCCCTTGGGGCGCTCGCTTTTCATAATGCTTTTCGCAAACAGACGATAAACTTCACCCAGCTTATAGTTGGCGGCGGTGGTGAAATCAATCACGCCGTATTGCACTGTGGTGGTGTAGGCTTCGCTGGCTTTTTGCATGGCGGCTTTCTTTTTCTTCAGGCTGTTACGCAGCGGCTGGGTAAGTGAGACGCTATTAAATTCAATAAACAGGGACTCGGCGCTGTTGAATGAGCCATAGGCTGCCAGATAGCGGGTGCGGTCTGATTGTTCAGCACCGGCGTTGTTGTGGGTTTCTACCAGTTTGTTTAACCAGAAGTAACGCTTCGCCGTTTCGCCGGTTTTAGCGTACAGGTCAACCAGTTTGTTTTGGGCTTCCATGCGCGGTTCAACCGGCCGCTCATAGTCCCATACAAACTGTTTATAAAGGGCGATGGCACCTTCCGTATCTCCGGTTTTTTCTTTCATTTCCGCGGCTTGCAGTAGTGCTTCACGAGCCAGTTCCGGATCGGTGTTTTTGTGCAGTAGGGCGATGGCAGTGAGCTCTGCCGCTGCTTTGGTCAGGTTGCCTGTTTTTTCATAAGCTAAGCTGAGTTTCGCTGGTATACCCTTGGTCAGTTCATTCTTGGGATAACGCTTGCGGAAGTTCTCCAGAACACCAATGGCGCGCTCGTAGTCGCCTTGCTTCATTAGCAGGTTAGCGGCGTCATATTCTGCATTGGCGCGTACCGAGGCGTTCGGTACTACAGCGGCTACACGCAGGTACTCGCCGGCTGCTTCAGCCAGACGACCTTCTTTTTCAAGTATTTCACCTTGTTTATAGATGGCAGTGGCGAGTCGTTCTTCGTACTCGGAACGCTCCTTTTTCTCGAGCGTGGTAAATTCGAGAACCTTGCGCAGCGCCTCTTCCGCCCCGGCCCATTCCTGTTTGTCAAATACCGCATTCGCGTAAGTGATCCAGGCTTTCTCCCTAAGTTCCTGGGGCGCTGGTGGTACCCATGCAATGATGAGTTGGGCGGTGACCATCGCGGACTCTATATCGCCCAGTAACAGTTGGTCTTCAATGACATTGTCCAGCACCTTGGGGGTGTTTTCATTTGCCGGGTAGGTTTTGGCGAACTTCAGCGAGCTGCTTGCGCGTTTGGCTACCGCTCCGCGCCAAATCGGGTCGTCCTTCGGAATGGTGTTCAGGTACTCCTGGTGCGCCAAGAGGGCAAAATACGCGGCTTTTTCTGCTTCGGGGCGGGGAGCTTCACCTTCTTTGACCGGATAGTCGTAGGCCGTACGTTCAAACTCTTCGATAGCGGCCAGAAATTCCTTGGCAGCGAACAGCGTTTCTGCCAATAGCATATTCATCACCGGAGCATTCTCATCGGCAGGGAACGTCACCAAAAACTCGCGATACCAACGCGCGGCCGTGCCGTAATCCTTCGGCAGCTTACTGACCTGCGCTGCAGCGTGATAATGCTGTGCCAGCTCCACCAGATGTTGCTTCAGCTCATTGCTGTATTGGTCCCGGGCTTCCGGAGTCGCACGGTCCCAGAACGCACTGTAGATGCCGTATTGTTCAACAAATTTTTCTTTATAGGGTAACACCAGGCTGGGGAAGCCGCCTTTTTGATAGGTGTCGATCACCTTCGACGACATCGACGGTGCCATGGGGTGCAGCGGGTGTTTGAGTGAGAACATGGCGTATGTGTCGGCTGCATCCTTGTATCGCTCCTGATATAAGTAGAGCTCGGCCAGCGCGGCATAGACCTGGTGTTCGTATATGCGTTCACCCTTATTCTTGAAGAACTGGTCAACACTGGTTGCACCATCCATGTTGGAGAACGACATACTCAACACGCGCAGGGTATCATCCAGGGTTTTTTGTTGGGTTTTAGAGACTTCAGGCAATGGGATGGCCTGAATTTTGGTGATCGTACGATCCACTTGTTCGGCTTTGAGTTCTTCTTCTGATTTGGGTGGCGGTGTGGGCATATAGCCATCCAGCAAGGCGATGAAATCGCTGACCGCTAGATCGTAGTCGCCCAGTTTATAAAGACTCCAGCCGTGCTTATAAAGGGAATGCTCGTAGTATGAGTTTTCTGCACCGGCTTTGAGGACCACAGCATAAGCCTGGGCAGCAGCTTCGTAATCACCCAATAAGAACAGGTGTTCGCCGCGACGGAACTGGGCTTCAAACGTGTATTCACTATCCGGGTATTGAGTGACCAGTTTATCCAAGGTTTGCAGTGCTTTCTCCGGCTCACCATTCAAATCGTAGGCTTTCGCCAGCAGGTAGTATTCTTCGGACAGGTCGTCACCGGGTTGAGCGCCCAATATCAATGCTTCATAAATGGCAACGGCGCGCACGTATTGTAAAGAGGTGCTATCAGAAGCAGCGTCCATTTCGGCAGAGGTATCAACCTGAGGATCTTCTTCCAGCGAGTCGATCATTCGGTCTTCAGTGGCCACCATGGTCAGATCTGCCATGCGGCGTAAAGCAAGCGAGCGTTCCCGTTGCGTTGAGAATAGCTCTACAGCTTGCTCGTAGGTCGCAAGTACCTTTTCTGCTTCAATGGGTTCCAGTATCTGGGGCTCAACAGAGATTTGTCGGCGTTCAAGATCCGCCAGTGTTTTATGCTCCGGTTTCTTGTCGCCAACAATACCCACTCCGGACTGCGAGCATCCTGATAGATAGGTTAGGCTGAGCAAAACACAAGCGGTGGTTAACGCTCTCCTTGCTGATTTTGAATACAAATTATTGATTGTTTTGCTCACTCGTGAAAATCCGACACTTCTAAATATTGTTCCGCGAAGCGTATAAACCCGATATATCGTGCTCGTATTGTCGCTGTTTTTGTTTGCAGGACAAAGCGGAGAAGCTGACCGATGTCTAAAACTGTGCGCTCGTTATCCAAATGCTGCCGTCAACTTTTCAGTGCGGCGCTATCGATTCCCTGGTCTTAAATAGACTATAGTGCAAATCTAAAAATTTCAGTCAGTTAAGAACGGAAATATAGCAATTTTGAAGCATTCTGACACTGTTTATCTATTGGACTCTAGTATCTATATATTTCGGGCCTGGTTTGGCATGCCTGACACCCTGTTGGATGAAAACGGGAGACCGGTCAATGCAGTTTACGGATATTTTCGCTTGTTATTGCAGCAAATCCGTTCGCTGGAGCCACATTATCTGGTTGCGGCCTTCGATGAAAGCCTCTTTAACGGATTTAGACATAATCTATACCCAAATTACAAATCCAAAAGGGCGTTGCCGGATGAAGCATTGGCCTATCAATTGGATCTGTGCAAACTGTTAACGCAGGCTGCGGGCATAACCTGCCTGGCGGACCAAGACTACGAGGCGGATGATCTGATCGCCTGGGCCGCTGGAACGGCCCACAAACAAAGTAAACGCTGCGTGGTGATATCGCGCGATAAAGACTTGGCCCAGGTGATTCGTCCCGGGGATAGTTTGGTGGACTGGGCAAGTGGCACTGAATCAAGTTATGAGCAATTGTGTGAACACTGGTCGCTGCGGCCAGAACAGATTGCCGATCTGTTGGCCCTAATGGGCGACGCGGCTGACGGAATTCCCGGTATACAGGGGATTGGCAAAAAGACCGCGACGCGTCTGCTGCAGCAGTTTCCTGATCTGGAAACGCTGTACGACCACCTGGATGAAGTTCAGGGTCTACCTGTTAGAGGGGCAAAAGGGCTGTACTTTAAGTTGGCAGGGCATCGAGAAGAGGCACTCCTGTTTCGCGAGTTGACCCGCTTGAGGCCCCCGCAACAGCACATTGCACTGGAGGTTATGACAGTGGAGCGGGCATCGATGGAAAAACTGATGACTTTGGTTAAGCAACTGGGCCTGGGTGTCAGATTTGAAAATCTGATCCGGCGTTTCTTTTGATCAGTGCCATAGTCCGCGACGCCTTGATTGAACGCTTGGTGTCAGAACGGGGGCCAGGTTACCGCAAAACACGGTTTCGGGAGCGCGCTGGGAGCAGCATAGACACGTCGATGGAAGGCCATGCTCCCGGAGAGGCACCGGTTTTTATAAAAAGCGCACCGGTCACCAGTCTGGATCGGTTTTTAGCGGAGGCGCGCGGATTGGAATTGCTGGCGCAATGTGAGGCCATTCGGGTGCCGGAACTGGTGTTTGTTGAGGTCTGCGCTGATGCGGCTGTGTTGCTGCTGGAGTTTGTGGAACTGCATCCGGTTGGTCGACATGAAACCCGGATGGGGGAAGCGTTGGCGGAGCTGCATGGTATCCAGGTGCCGCATTTCGGCCTGGACCACGATAATTACATTGGCGCAACACCGCAACGCAATATCTGCCGAGATGCACTTCAATGCAAACAATGGTGGCATTTTTTCTGTGACCTCCGTCTGCAGTGCCAACTCGAGCTTGCTCAAGACAAAGGCATGACACCACTTACAATTGAAAAATTAAGGCAAATAATTCAATCTGTGCCAGGGAAATTAGCCCACCACCAACCGCCTGCCAGTTTGCTGCATGGTGATCTGTGGAGCGGGAATCTGGCGGTGGATTGTACCGGTAAGCCGACCTTGTTTGATCCTGCTGTGTACTTTGGTGATGCCGAAACGGATATCGCTATGTCCAAAATGTTCGGAGCATTAGGTCGTCGGGTTTATCAGGTTTACGACGCATTAACAGAAAAGTCAGAGGGCTACGAACTGCGGCAAAGGTTGTATGATTTATATCACTGGTTGAATCACTTTAACTTGTTCGGCGGCCGCTATTTGGGTCGGGCCGAGGTTGCGATAAACGAATTAGTGCACGAGCTGGAATAGAAAATGAAAATTGTTGTGGATGAAAATATTCCTCTGGCAGAACAAAGCTTCGGCGCGCTTGGTGACGTTGTGCTGGTGGCGGGAAGGCAGCTGCAAGCCGCCGACCTACGGGATGCCGATGCTTTGATTGTTCGCTCGGTTACACAGGTGAATGAGCACTTGTTGAAAGGCACTCCGGTCGGTTTTGTGGGATCGGCAACCATTGGTGTCGATCATATAGACCAACATTACCTGCGACAAAACAATATTGCTTTTGCTAGCGCCCCGGGCTGCAACGGGCGATCGGTTGCTGAGTTTGTAATTACCGCTTTGCTGGAATTGGAAAGTATACGGGAGTTTGATCTGGCCGGTAAATCCGTCGGTATTATTGGCGTCGGCAATGTCGGCTCTGCTTTGCAGTCTTTATGTGAACCGCTGGGACTTACGGTGTTGCCATGCGATCCGCCGCGCCAGGCCCGCGGGGTATCGGGCCTGGTGTCAGAAGAGGAAGCCTGGCAGGCCGACATTGTAACGCTGCATGTGCCCTATGAAGAAAAAGGCCGTTTCGCTACCCGCCATCTGGGTGATGCCTCGCGTTTGAATGCTCTGGTTGAAGGCGCTGTATTGATCAATACAGCGCGTGGTGCCGTGGTGGACAACATGGCGTTAAGCCGGGTGCTCGATAGTCGCTACGATCTGTCTGTGGTGCTGGATGTTTGGGAAGGTGAGCCTTTTATTAACCGGCAGCTCGCAAACCAAGTGGACATCGCAACACCCCATATTGCAGGTTATAGCTACGATGGCAAAGTAAAGGGCACCTGGATGATTCTGGAGGCTTTGTGTCGTTATCTCAATACAGAGCCACCTTTGCGATATAACAACCTTATCGATGATAAGCTGAATGTTGTTTTGGATTTTAGCGACCGTCAAATAGAAACCCCGCAACGAGCGATAGAGATAATCCAACGGGTATACGACATGCGTGAAGATGATATCGGATTGCGCACGAGCATGCAGTTACCTCGGGAAAAAAGGGCGTTGGGATTTGATGCTTTACGCAAAAGTTATCGGGTGCGACGTGAATGCAGTACTGTGGTCCTGCGTGGGGCCGGTTATCTCAAATCGGTGCTTTCTGAGCAGCAGTTTAATCGGGTGTGCGCGATGGGGTTTCAGTTAATTGAATAGTCTGAGCAGGGTTTCCATCGGCTTGATCGTTAATCCCATCGCCGGTATCGGCGGTGCGGTTGCGCTAAAAGGCAGTGACGGTGAAAACACCGTGCAGCAAGCGATAGAACGCGGTGCAATACCCAGGGCTGCACAAAGAGTTGGCTTGTTTTTGGATGCGCTCTCCAGTTATAGCGACAGAATCGATTGGTTTTGCTGGGGTGGATCGATGGGTGAACAAAGCCTGCGCGATCACCATTTGAGTTGTACCGTGGTGGGTGCCGCCAAGGGCGACGTAACCCACGCCAGTGATACTATTCAGGCTGCCCAAGCGTTAAAACAAGCCGGGGTCGATATGATTGTGTTTGCCGGGGGGGATGGAACGGCGAGGGATATGGTTCGCGCTGTCGGCACATCCATACCGGTGTTAGGTATTCCGGCGGGAGTCAAAATACATTCTGGCGTTTATGCGGTTCACGCGCGTGGTGCAGCGGAAATTATCGCCAAGATGCTCAGCTCCCAGTTGGTCAGCGTCGGTGAGATGGAAGTGCGTGATATCGACGAAGAAGCGTTTCGCAACAACAGGGTGCAAACCACCTATTTCGGAGAGCTTCTGGTGACTGCCGAGGAGCGCTATCTGCAGCATGTTAAATGTTCCGGGCGCGAAGTGGAGGCACTGGCACTGCAGGATATCGCCGCCTTTATAATTGAGAATCTCCAGTCGGATCATCTTTATATACTGGGGCCAGGCACCAGCACCCGGGCTATTACGTTGGAATTGGGCTTACCCAAAACGTTGCTGGGTGTCGATCTCTTGCTTAACGGGGAAATCGTACAGCTGGATGCTACAGAGCAACACATACTGGAATGGATGTCGCAATATCCAGCGACCATCGTAGTGACCTTAATAGGAGGTCAGGGGCATATTTTCGGCAGGGGTAATCATCAGATCAGCCCGGCGGTAATCAGGGCTGCAGAAGACATCACCATTGTGGCGACCAAATCAAAAATCAGGGAGTTGCAGGGGCGTCCGTTGCTGGTCGACACCTGGGATGCAGATTTGAATGCGCAATTAAAGGGCTTCCGCAAAGTGGTGACCGGTTTTGAAGATTCTGTTTTGTATGCGGTAGAGGGCTGATGAAAGGCTAATAAATGGGCTTATTTTGCTGGGAAAGGATGACCCGCGGACGCGGGTCATCTGCTTTAATCATGCGTTTCTCAGAGCTGCAATGCGATCATCCAAAGGTGGATGAGATGAAAATAACGAGGCAACCTTTGCGTTACGGATACCGAATGCCGTCATGGTTTCGGGTAATTCATTGGGTATTTCCATTTCCGCTTTTAATCGCTGTAGCGCGCGGATCATGGGGTCACGACCCCCTAGCTCGGCGCCCGCGGCATCTGCTCGAAACTCTCGCCAACGGGAAAACCGCATGACGATGATACTGGCCAGAATCCCGAAAATCATATCAAAGATGAACACCACTGCCATATGACCGAACATCCCCAAACCGCCTCGGCCTTCGCTGTCGCGGAAGAACTGGTCTATGGCGAACGCGGCAATGCGTGCGAAAAACATGACGAAGGTGTTCATCACACCTTGAATCAGCGCCAGAGTCACCATGTCGCCGTTAGAAACGTGGCCAATTTCGTGGGCCAACACGGCGCGAACTTCATCACGGTCGAAGCGACTCAGTAAGCCGGTACTGACTGCAACCAGGGCCGCATTTTTATTCCATCCCGTGGCAAATGCATTGGACGCATTGGATTGAAAAATCCCGACCTCGGGCATTTTAATCCCGGCCTTATTCGATAACTCCTGCACGGTTTCCAGTAACCATTGCTCAGCCTGGTTCTGTGGCTGGTTGATAACCTGGGTCCGGGTGCTCCATTTTGCCATGGGCTTGGAAATCAAAAGCGATACGAGCGAACCCGCGAAGCCAAACACGGCACAGAAAATTAGCAGGGATTGCAAGTTAAGGTTGGTTCCGTTTTGCTGCAGATAACCGGGAACGCCCAGCAAGCTCAGTGTGATACTGGCAACAGCAATAACGGCAATGTTAGTACCGAGGAACAACAGAATACGTAACATGATTGACGTTTGACCTCTCTAATGTGGAATCATGATGCAAAGATGGTGCTTAATTAATTTTTTTCAACTGGTTGGTGGCGTTCAGTAACTGTTCGTTAGACCACCAAATCAACGGAAGTTCTTCGACATATCATGTCATTGTTTGATGAAAGATTAAAGACTTGTTTGATGTGGTCTGTATCCAATGGCTCAAGATGGTAAACTGCGCGGCGTTTCCGGCCCTGACTTATGACCCGGGGCGATAACCATACATTAATGAGGGAGATAAAATGGGTGTGAACCTGGTGATGCCGTCCAGCCTGGATGCCCTGCATGTGGTGCTTGCAGCGTTAGTTGTTCTGTTATTTATAGTGGCCCTGATGCGGGGCGGAAAAACATCTCCGGACGTGGGTAACGAAACCGGCCAAGCCGAAGGGGCAGACGCCGCGGCTACTGAAGACACCACGCCGGTGGTGGACGTTGCGCCCGCTCTGAAAACCTCAGACCCAGACTCGGCCTTGCAGCTACTGGGGCTATTGCAGCAGGAAGCTCGCTTTATCGATTTTTTGAACGAAGATTTAACCGGCTTCTCCGATGCTGAAATCGGTGCTGTTGCCCGAGTCGTTCACGAGGGCGGAAAAAAATTATTGGATCAGTATTTTTCATTACAACCGGTGCGTAGTGAAGACGAAGAAAGCACTGTAATGCTTGAAGCCGGTTTCAACTCTGCCGAAAACAGGGTGACCGGTAATGTGTTGGGTGAGCCACCCTTTAAAGGCGTTTTAGTGCATCGTGGTTGGCGGGCAGTGAAAGCGGATTTGCCTAAATTAGCGAGTGGTCACGACGCCCGGGTGATCGCTCCGGCCGAGGTGGAATTATGAGTGAGAGCAGTCGCTTCAGCGTTGGAATTGACCTGGGAACCACCAATTGTGTTGTATCTTATGTGGACCTGCAAAGCGATCACGATGAGCCGGTGCACGAGATTTTCCCGATTCCCCAGCTGACTCAGCCCGGAAATGTAGAAAGCAGAAACCAGTTGCCGTCCTTTCTTTACCAGCAGCACGATGCCGAAGTGTCTGCAGGCGAGCTGGCATTACCCTGGGGCAGCGTATCTGGCGCTCCGCTAACCGGTATGATCGCCCGCCACCTGGGTGCGAAAACGCCAATGCGGTTGGTTGCCAGTGCAAAAAGCTGGTTGGGGCACAGTGGTGTTGACCGGCGTTCCGATTTTCTACCATTAAACGCGCCGGAAGAAGTTCAAAAGACGTCACCTCTGGCGGCCTCAATGGCGTATTTGTCTCACCTGAAATCAGCTTGGGACCAGCAACACCCGGATCACCCCTTACAGGACCAGGACATAACATTAACGGTGCCGGCGTCATTCGACCCCGGCGCACGGGACCTCACCGCAGAGGCCGCACGCAATATCAGTCTAAGCCGGCTGACGCTGCTGGAAGAACCGTTGGCGGCGGTTTATAGCTGGGTCAAAAACAGCAGAGACCAATGGCGTGAACAGGTTAGTGTGGGCGATGTGGTATTGGTGGTGGACGTTGGAGGGGGCACCACGGATCTTTCCCTGGTGGCGGTCACCGAGGAAGACGGCAATCTGACGTTGAACCGGATAGCGGTGGGTGATCATATTCTTTTGGGTGGCGACAACATGGATCTGGCGTTGGCCTACCGGGTCAAAGCCAAACTGGAAGCGGACGGCAAGAAGCTTCAGCCCTGGCAAATTCAGGCATTGACCCACGGCTGCCGAGACGCGAAAGAAATCCTATTGAGCCAGAACGATGAACAATCGGTGCCATTGGTCGTGCCGAGCAGGGGCTCAAAGTTATTGGGTTCGACGTTACGCACGGAACTGACACGACAGGAAGTAGAGGAAACCCTGATCGATGGCTTCTTTCCCCGATCCGACATAACGGAACATCCCCGACAAGTTCAACGTGCAGGCTTGACGCAACTGGGCTTACCTTATGCCCAGGATGCGGGTGTAAGCCGCCACCTGGCTGCATTCCTTTGTCGCCAATCAGATGCAGCGGCGGAGTTGTTCGGCAGTGCGGGACAATTCATCAAGCCCACGGCGCTACTATTTAATGGTGGTGTGTTGAAAGCGCCGGCATTGGCGCAGCGTTTGTTGTCCGTGATTAACGACTGGTTGTCTGGGGCGGGAGCGGAACCTGCTCGGTTACTTGATGGTGCTGATCTGGATTTAGCGGTGGCCAATGGAGCAGCCTACTATGGTTTCGTGCGTCAGGGCCATGGTGTTCGTATCCGTGGTGGCTTGGCTAGCGCCTACTACGTAGGAATTGAAAGCGCCATGCCGGCCGTACCCGGTATGCCGCCGCCGTTGCAGGCTTTGTGCGTCGCACCTTTCGGCATGGAAGAGGGTTCAGAGACTGCGCCAACCCAGCAAGAATTCGGCCTGGTGGTTGGAGAACCGGTGCAATTCCGTTTTTTTGGCTCAACTGTGCGCCGTGATGATCAACCTGGGGCGTTGCTGGATGACTGGGATGACGAAGAATTGGAGGAATTGGCTCCCATTCAGGCACTGCTCACAGCGGATGGGCGAAAGGAGGGCGAGGTCGTTGCGGTTCGCCTGGCGTCCTGCGTAAACGAGTTGGGCACACTCTGCCTGGAAGCGTTGTCACAGCAAGATGGAAAGCGTTGGCAGGTGGAATTTGAGGTGCGGGATTAAAAAGAATGAGTAAACCTGATTCTCCTCGATTTCTGGTCGGAATTGATTTGGGTACCACTCATACGGTGGTGTGTTACGCCGACCTGTCACAAGATGTGGCGACCGCTGTACCAGCCATATTCGAGATTGAACAATTAGTGGGGCCGGGAGAAGTGGCCCCCAGGCCCCTGTTGCCTTCGTTTCGTTACCATCCCGCGGCCGCTGAATTAGCTCAGGACCAACTGGTATTGCCTTGGCCTCGGACCCATCTGCCGGGTGATGACGGTGTTTACATCGTTGGCGAGTATGCCCGCGAACTGGGTAGTAAAGTGGAAGGCCGGCAGGTAGCCAGTGCCAAGAGCTGGTTGTCCCATGACAAGGTTGACCGTTCGGCAGAAATCCTGCCCTGGGCGTCAGCGCAGGATGTGGTAAAAGTATCGCCAGTCGTGGCCTGTGGTTCTTATCTGTTGCATGTCCGCTGTGCCTGGAACCACGCTCACCCGGATGCGCTGCTGGAACATCAGGAAATCGTTATTACCGTGCCGGCTTCTTTTGATGAAGCGGCGCGGGCACTGACCTTGCAGGCAGCCGAATTGGCGGGTTTACCAGCAGTGACATTGCTGGAAGAGCCGCAAGCGGTTTGCTATGACTGGTATTATCGGCATAAAGATACCGCAGCTGATGTGCTGGCCGATGTCAGGTTATTGTTGGTAGTCGATGTGGGTGGTGGAACCACCGATCTGAGTCTGATCCAGGTTAAAACCGATGCCGGTCAGTTGGCTTTAAACCGAATAGCTGTGGGCGATCATTGGATGTTGGGCGGGGATAATGTTGACCTGGCTATCGCCCGTATTGCGGAACAACGGATTTGTGCTTCAGGAAAAGCGCTGAGTGCGGCGAGTCTCAGTCAATTGATTCAGCAAAGTCGCAACGCGAAAGAACTGCTGCTGAGCCATGATCCTGTTGAAAAAGCAACGGTGACCGTGGTCGGCGGTGGCGCCCGATTAATCGGCGGTGCGCGCAGCGCAGAGTTAACCCGTGCAGAGATTCACAGTCTCGCCCTCGACGGTTTTTTTCCTGCTATTCCCTTTGCAGAGCTACCCAAGCGGCGGGGCAGTGCGATCGTTGAGTTTGGTTTGCCTTATGCTCCAGATCCGGCCGTCAGCAAATACCTGTCCTTGTTCCTGAGTCAGCATCAGGACAGCTGCCGCAAAGCGTTGGGACTGGACGGGCAACAGACGGCGATTCCGGATGCGGTGTTGTTTAATGGGGGGGTGTTTAACAGCCCGGTTTTACATGCGCGAGCGCTGGCGGTGTTATCCGACTGGCGGGGCCGGAATGTAGTTGCGCTTCAGAATAATCGCCCCGATCAGGCAGTCGCTTTTGGCGCTGTTGCGTTTGCGCTGGCTAAACACAGCAAAACCTTGCGCATCGGGGGTGGTTCTGCACGGTCCTATTTTCTGCAGGTGGAGGGCCAAGATGGAGCAACCCTGGGAGTGTGCATTCTACCCAAAGCGACAGAAGAGGGGGTCGAGGTTGCGTTAGCAGATCGTCAGTTTGCATTGCAGGTCAATCAGCCTGTTCAGTTTATGTTGTCCTCCTACAATGGGGACGAGACATTTTCCGCCGGACAGCTGGTTTCAATGTCAGACGTGGCCGAGGCGACAGTGGCGGATGACCGCTTTCAAAAACTACCTCCCCTGGTTGCAGCGCTGGACCATAACGATCTTCAGAAAGAGGTCGCGGTGACGTTAGTAACCCGCCTGACCGAAGTGGGGACACTGGATCTCTACTGCCAATCTCAATCCGACGACCGGCGATGGAAAGTCGAGTTTCAGTTACGCAAAAACCTGCAGTTGGCACACGCTTATCAGGAAAGCGTATTGCCGCCCCGAATAGATGACGCTATTGCCGAGATTGAAGGGGTATTCGGTGCCAGCGACAAAAATGTGGACGCGCACGCAGTTAAACGCTTACGCCCCACGCTGGAAAAGTTGTTAGGCAATCGGAACGAGTGGGATTCGGCGTTATCCCGCGCCTTGTTTGATGCCTTGTGGGAACGCCGCAAGAAACGCCGGCGTTCACAGAACCATGAGCGGATCTGGTTTAATCTGGCTGGCTTTTGTATTCGTCCAGGTTTCGGCTATCCGGCGGATGACTGGAGGGTCGATAACATTTGGTCCTTGTATCAACAGGGACTACAATTCAATAAGGAAAATCAATCCTGGGCAGATTGGTGGACGTTCTGGCGACGTTTAGCCGGCGGCCTGGACCAGACTGCCCAACAACGTATATACAAAGATATAAGTAAGTTTCTGAATCCGTCGTCCACCCGCAACTTAAAACTGAAGACGGAAATAAAGAACAAGTCCTACGACGATATGGTGCGTTTGGCAGGGGCATTGGAAGAATTACCGATTGCAACTAAGCTCGAATTGGCAGGCTGGTTTATTAAACGTTTGGAGAAATCCAGCGAAACCCAAACCACCTGGTGGGCATTGGGGCGCCTGACCGCAAGAGTCCCTTTTCATGGCGGGCTGGAAACAGTCATTCCACCTGATAAATTAGCGCCGATGTTAAAGTCCGTGATGGCGCAGGATTGGCGCAAAAACCAAAATGCCGCTTTTGCAGCGGTTATGATGGTACGCATGACCCACGATCGCAGCCGGGATTTGGCAGAATCTGTACGCAATTCTGTGATCGAAAAATTAGCGGCGGCGAAAGCCCCCGATCTCTGGCAACGGATCGTATCGGAGTACGTCGAACTGGATGAAGCAGACAGTAAGCGTGTTTTTGGCGAAGCGTTACCAGTCGGGCTGAAGCTGTTAGCAGGCCCTGAGCGGAAACGGTGACAGTATCGCTACTCGATTGAGCACGTCTTTGGCTATTGAATCATTTACAATAAGGCAGTTATGAGTCACACGGAACGTACGACCGATACATCGAATGGCTGGAGTGAGGCACAGACCCCCGCAATACTCCGTCCGCGTACCGGTGATGTTCTGGTCGCCGCTGCTGCTACGCTAAACCCGGTTCTCGGCCCCAGTCTCGACCCTACCAGTGAAATAAAAGCGTTCCATCGTTTTCACTACCGGCTTACCTTGCTCTATGGGGGCGCGGTCATATTGACTTTGGCGTTGCTGGTATTTGTTTTTTATGAATTATGGACACGCTCTGAGATCGAATCGCTGCAAGCACGATTGCTTACGTTGTCCAGTAGTCTCGCTCACTCCGTCGACGCAGACAAAGTTGCGGGGTACGGGCTGAAATCCAAAGAGCTGACCGACTTTCATCTGGAAGTGTACAAACAATTCGAATCCATGGCGGAACGGGATCCGGATATCGACTCCATTTATATTCTGCGACCATCCAACGTGCCCACGGATCTGTATTTTTTTGTCGATTACGCCAAAGGTGAACTGGTAGGAGAGCCGGGTGAGTATTATTCCGCGGAAGATACGCCGGTTATGCTCAAGGGGTTTAACCGGTCGTCGGTTGAGAACGTTCCGTACCGGGATGAATTTGGATACACGTTGTCAGCGTATTCCCCCCTGATTACCCGCGATGGGCGTCATATCGGTATTGTGGGTGTTGATGTAAAGGCGGAACGGCTTTCGTCAGCACAGCATCGTATCCTGATTGCTTCCGGCGCGATTTTTCTGGTTTCATTTTTCGTTATAGCGATTGTCTCCTGGGTGGTGTCACGCAGTATTCGTGAACCATTAAGGCGTTTGATTCATGGCACTGGCGCGGTTGCCAGCGGTAACTTGGATGTGCGAATGCATATGCAGCGCGTGGATGAATTCGGGCTGCTGGGCAAACACTTCGATAAAATGGCGGACGAATTGAAAGAGCGTCAGACGTTACGGGACTTATTTGGGCGCTATTTAAGTGAAGATGTTGCTCGTTCGGTCTTGTCTCAGGATCATAAAATCGATCTGGGTGGAGAAGAAGTCGTGGTTACGGTGCTGTTTTGCGACATCAAAGATTACACCACGATCAGTGAGCGGCTCTCACCACTACAAATGGTTTCTATGTTGAATGAGTATCTTGGTGTGATGAACAGCATAATCGATCAACACGGCGGTTGTGTGATTGAGTTTCTGGGGGACGGCATTCTGGCTGTGTTCGGTGCTCCTCAATCATTTTCTGATCATGCAGAGCGGGCAACACGTTGTGCGCTAGCGATGAGGCAAGGGCTGGAATCTCTCAACAAACAATGGTTAAGTGACGGCCTTGCCCAGCGCTGGCAGGCATTGGGTATTTCCGAAATCGAATTCAGAATTGGTATGCATACCGGTTTGGTGGTGGCGGGTAATCTGGGCTCAAAGACCAGGATGAAGTACGCCGTGATTGGCGACACAGTCAATGTGGCAGCTCGACTTGAACACTTGAATAAAGAATATCAATCAACGATTCTAATCAGTGAAGAAGTCAAGTCACGCTTACCCAATGATGTTGCCGATCTGGCGCAACGAAAAGGGGAGGCGACGGTTAAAGGGCGTACCCAGACGGTTGAAATCTATTCGCTCTAGGGGGTAAAGAACGCCCTTAGAACGCGTGTCAGCTGCTCTGAGCTTTGCGATTGAATGGCGCGTCGCATATGTTCAATCAGGGTCAATTGCTCACGGCTTTCGAACTCTGAAACGGACTCGTTTAGCATGCCGCTAATCGGTAGATCGACAATGGTGTGCAACTTAATCATACCTTTTGCCGTCAGCACAACCTGGTCAATACCTTCCTGCCGGATAGTGGATGCATAACGTATATAACCTTCATCGGCTAACCAAAGCATGGCGCCCAGGCAGGCTTCGTGACGTTTGGTGTGCAGGCCGAATTCATCGACTTGATCCGGACCGTTAAGATCTTCAACAAATAGATCCAATTTGCGCGGAAAGACACGCTGTAAACTCATCAGTGTTAACGCCGTGTCCTTGTAGAAATCCAGAATATTCAGGTCCGCCAATTCTGACTCCTTAGGCCAACTCTTTTCGTAGCCGGTCGAAAAACTCAGCCATTTTATGTAAGGCAGTAGTAAGGTCTTCTTCCCGCGGCAGAAACACCAACCGTAGATGATCGGTCGCCGGCCAATTAAAGCCACTGCCCTGAACGAGTAGTATTTTTTCCTGAATCAACAGATCCAATACCAGCTGTTGATCATCCTTTACCGGGTAGATTTTCGGGTCCAGACGGGGAAACAGATAAAGTGCGCCTTTGGGTTTAACGCAGGTAATACCGGGAATATCCGTCAGCATGCGATGAGCTAATTCTCTCTGGCGGTATAACCGACCGCCTTCAGTGGTCAATTCGTAGATACTTTGATAGCCACCCAGCGCTGTCTGAATCGCCAGCTGGCCCGGAACATTGGAACACAAACGCATGGAGGCCAGCATAGTGATGCCCTCCAGGTAATCTTTCGCAACAAACTTATTGCCAGAGATTACCATCCAGCCGGAGCGGTAACCGGCCACACGGTAAGTTTTTGACAAGCCGTTAAACGTAATAATCAGCAGGTCATCGGCTAATGATGCCATGCAATGGTGCTGCGCCTCGTCGTACAGAATTTTGTCGTAGATCTCGTCGGAGAACACAATCAGGTTATTCTGCCTGGCAATTTCCAGCAATTGCTCCAGCATCTCTTTCGAGTACACCGCTCCGGTCGGGTTGTTCGGGTTGATGATCACGATGGCTTTGGTGTCCGGGGTAACTTTGCGGCGAATATCATCCACATCGGGAAACCAATCCGCTTGTTCATCACACAGATAATGGACCGCTTTGCCGCCGGAGAGGCTTACGGCAGCGGTCCACAGTGGGTAATCGGGGGCCGGGATCAATACCTCGTCACCGTTGTTCAAGAGCGCCTGCATGGACATCACGATCAGTTCGCTGACACCGTTGCCCAGAAAGATGTCCTCTATCTGTACATCAGGAACGTTGCGCGCTTGGTAATATTGCATAACCGCTTTGCGTGCTGCAAACAGGCCTTTGGAGTCACTATACCCGGAGCCCTCCGGCAACTGGTGGATGACATCCTGAATAATCTCTTCAGGTGCCATCAGGCCAAACGGAGCCGGATTACCGATATTCAGCTTCATGACTCGGTGGCCGTCCTCTTCCAGGCGACGAGCTTCGTCCAGAACCGGCCCCCGGATGTCGTAACACACGTTATGCAATTTGGATGATTTCAGCACGGGCTTCATAAATTACTCACGCTACCTCTTGTTACCAGGCCTTTAAAAGGGTCATTATTGCAAGCATAGCAGCTTGCACGGAGCGCTAAGTGTAAACGAAAACGGATTGATTTTAATGCAATTTATATAGGTGAAGTGATGGCAGATAATAGGGTTGAGAAATCCGATCAGGAGTGGAAGCAGGAATTAGGGGACGAAGCTTATGCCGTATGTCGGCTGGCGGGCACGGAAAGAGCGTTTAGCGGTAAGTATTGGGATCTAAAGGACGAGGGTGTTTATCATTGCGCTTGCTGTGAGACGCCTTTATTCCGATCAGAGACCAAATACGATTCCGGCTCCGGTTGGCCTAGCTTCTTTATTCCCGTGAGCAAGGACGTGATTACGGAAAAAAAGGACATCAGCCTGGGTATGGAAAGAACAGAGGTGCTGTGTTCCGTATGTGATGCTCATTTGGGTCATGTTTTTCCGGATGGTCCCCCGCCTACCGGACTGCGGTATTGCATTAACTCGGTTTCTCTGAACTTCGTCCCCGCTTAGGTCGGGGAGTTATTAACACGTAGAATCCCTACTTATAACTAATGATTGTTAATATTCGTCTATCTATTCTTGTGGACAATACGTACAAAATGCGGGTCAGATAGTACGAAAACAGCTTGCACTGTTTTTGTACACAGTTAGCGCGTCCTAACTATGCGGCCCCTATATATTAAGGAATTTGCTCGTTTACCACGGTGACATAAATAAGTCACTGAATTTTTAAGAAAATATACAGGTTAAAAAATGAACAGTTTGTTGGGGGGTGCGGTTTTCGCTTTGTTAACGAATTTTTACATAAAGTATCAACAGACTTATCCACAGAATCTGTGGGTAAGTGTAACTAAGTAATTCATAAAGCGAGTTAGTATTTTAGGCAATTGTATTGTCCACAATATAATAGTTTGGTAGGCTGTTTTCAGTTCAAATTTGCCGCACAGCGGTGAAAAATCCAGTCAAAAATAAGAGGACGAACCATGTCGGAATCGGTTTACCAGTTCAGTAGTGTCACCATGCAAGGCAAAGAGCTTTCACTATCTGAATTTAAAGGAAAAGTTTTGCTCGTCGTGAATACCGCCAGCAAATGTGGTTTTACACCGCAATTCAAAGGTCTGGAAGAGCTTCATAAAAAGTATCAGGAGCAGGGGCTTGAAATTCTTGGTTTTCCCTGTAACCAGTTTCTGAAGCAGGATCCCGGATCCAACCAGGAGATATCGGAATTCTGTGAACTCAATTACGGTGTGTCTTTCACCATGTTTCAGAAAGTGGACGTAAACGGAGATGACACACATCCCTTATTCAAGCATCTGAAAGCGGAAGCGCCTGGCATGTTGGGTAGTCAGGCAATTAAATGGAACTTCACCAAATTTCTGGTGGATAAGGATGGGCAAGTGGTGGCGAGGTTTGCGCCCAAAGACACCCCATCGGACATTGAGCCTGAAATCAAGAAGCTATTGGCATAACAAACAACCTTCCATTTGACTCAGGGTGAAGAGATCGTGATGTTCCCGGATATGGACGCTGATGAGGCGCTTAAGCTCGATAACCAATTCTGTTTTGTTGTGTATGCATTGTCGCGCAAGATTATCGGTCAGTATCGGCCTTTGTTATCTGCCATTGAACTGACCTATCCGCAATACCTGGTGATGTTGGTATTGTGGGAGCATTTGCCGAATCCGGCAAAACCGGGCGGGGTTACGATAAAGTTTATCGGTGAGCGGCTAATGTTGGATACGGGCACGTTAACACCGTTGCTCAAGCGTCTGGAGCAGAGAGGATTAATTCATCGGGAGCGTGCCAAAGACGACGAGCGGGAGGTGTTGGTCCGCTTGTCACTGGAAGGAATCGAACTCAAACAGAAAGCCAAGGACATCCCGTTCAAAGTCATGTGCGACACCGCATTGCCCTTGGATGAGGTTTTGAAACTGAAAGAAGCACTGAAAGTGATGCTGGCTTTGGATACGGAACCGGCCATTCAGAGCGGCTGTTAAAAGTATTTCTTTTTCCAGGAATGATCATCTTCAATGAGGTTTTCTACTGCTTTGTTTAGTTCCGAGCCGTTATCTTCGTCATCGACTTTCTCGGTTTGCTGGCTTGTCGCGCGGTTGTTCAGATCCTGAATCAGTTCAGCGACCTCGGCAATACTTTCGCTGTAACGCCCATCGGTGTTGACTACCGCCATTTCAGCCAGCGCTTTTTCATAGTTCAGCACGGCCAATCGTGGTTTGTCGTCTTGCACTGCCGTTTGAGCGGTATGCATCAGGTACTGAATATTGGCCTCGAGGTAGCTGAATTGCACGCTTTGCATGTGGCGATTTCCTTCCTCGGGGGGAATGGTACTATTCCGTACCAGATTCTCAATGATTTTGCTTAAGTCCTGTAAGGCCAACTTTAGCTTGTTGGCTTCCTCGGGGGTTTTGAGCCGGGGCGGGGGAGTTTTAACCCGGGTTTGCAGCTCGTTAATCTGGCTGTTCACGGACTCCAGTCGTTTGCTGTATTTGTCGCGTGCAGAGGCCAGTTTGTGGAGTCGTTCCACTCGCTTTTTCAATTGATTCAGCAACAGTAAGTGGAGCTCGTTAGGCAGGTAGCCCTCGTGAATTTCGTCCAATAAGCGCTGCATACGAAAAACATAGTCATTCAGATTGGCGATTAACAGGGCTTTCTGGCGCCGTTGCTTCTCAATGGCATGGCTGAAGTAAAATACACCGACCAACGCCGCCGCGCCTAATACGGATAGTACAACGATAAGATTGGTCGACATGCCATTTCCCTTGCTAAACGTGTTTTTAAGCCGAGTGAATGGATTTTCAGCCTGTATTCAGTGTAGTCCTTAATTCGTCTTCTGGCCGCACTACTAATACGGTTGCAGCCCGTCAGACCACTAAAACGGGATTTTGCCGGTGATCATATCTTTATACATCACCCAGTCCCCTTTAAAACTGAACCAGGGGTAGGTGAACGTCGCAGGGCGATTCTTCTCGAAGAAGAAATGACCAATCCAGGCAAAACCGTATCCGATAAAGGGCAACAGCACCAACAACCACGCAGTTTGGGATAGCAGCATGTAGGCGATGAGGCACAGCACCAGGGTGCTGCCGACGAAATGCAGTCTGCGGCAGGTGGTATTCTCATGTTCCGACAAATAGTAGGGGTAAAATTGTTCGAACGATTTAAACTCTTTGGCTTCAGGCACAGAGCGCTCCTCAAAATCAAAACGGGCATCTTCTTTTATTATAATGTCAATTTTCAGTATTAATCTCCGGCTGGAGACGGACTGATCTGAAAGGATAACTTAATGATAGAATGGAACGCCAGTACGCGTTAGTCAGGTGATTAACTAGCTTGCTGATTTTTCGAATAATTTTCCATAAATTTAAAAAATGTCTTGACGCTTTTTCGCTTACTCCATAGAATTCGCGCCTCCACACGATGTAGCGTGTCGGTTTTGTTGCGTCCCCTTCGTCTAGTGGCCTAGGACACCGCCCTTTCACGGCGGTAACAGGGGTTCGAACCCCCTAGGGGACGCCACTATTTGAAAAAGCAGGCTAAGCAGCCTGCTTTTTTTATGCCCTGAATTCCCAATACAGGTGAATGAATGCCTGAAGCTAATCCGCGACGTTCCCGCAAAAGCCTGTCTTCGCTGAATACCCATGCCTGGGATTTATCGCCCCAAGATGCGATCGCTTTACAAAAGCAATGGGCGGACAGAGTGGTTTTATGCGATGAGTTTGATGAGGTCCGGTTTGTGGCTGGAGTGGATGTCGGCTTCGAAGAGAATAATAAAGTCACCCGAGCTGCCATTGCTGTTTTGTCATTTCCGTCGTTGCAGCTGGTCGAAAGCGCTTTGGTGAAACAGCCTACCCGTTACCCCTATATACCAGGATTGCTGTCTTTTCGAGAAATGCCGGCGATTTTGGCTGCCTATAGTACACTCAGAACCATTCCGGACTTATTGCTTTGTGATGGGCAGGGCGTGGCACACCCCAGGCGTTTGGGCATAGCCAGTCATTTGGGAGTGTGGCTGGACAAACCGGCCATTGGCGTCGGCAAATCGAGATTGGTCGGACAATATGGCCCGGTGCCGGATGTGCGGGGTAGCTGGGTCGCATTAGTCGATAAGGGAGAAGAGGTCGGGGCGGTGCTGCGGTCACGGCAAAACGTGAAACCCATTTTCATTTCACCAGGACATAAAATCAGTATCGATAGTGCCATAAAGTGGACGATGGCTTGCACTACGCGTTTCAAGTTGCCCGAAACCACCCGACATGCACACCATATTGCGTCAAACCTCAAGTAGGGGGTACCGTTGTCACCCAACTATCGGTGCTGGCACAACGCTACAAATCGGTCAATCACATTGCTGGCGGCATCGGCATCGTGAACCCGGTTAATCAGTTCAGCAACCGGTTGTCGATCATCGAGCAGTTTATCCGCGGTTTCGAATAAATAGCCACGCATGATGTCAGCGCTAAATTCTGGATGGAATTGGACACCCCAGGCAGAGTTTCCGAGGCGGAACGCGTGATTTGGCTCGAACTCGTTTGCAGCCAGCAGCACGGCATCCGCTGGTAATTTCAGTGCGCTCTGAGCATGAGTGGCTTGAGCGCTGAAACGCGCGGGCAAAAATCCAAGGAGCGCGTCGTTTAGACCTGCCGTGGTGAGTTGCACATTGACCGTGCCTATCTCTCTGCCGCGGGGGTGCCAACCAGCCTGGCCACCCAGTGCTTCAGCTAATAGCTGGTGCCCGTAACAGACTGCCAGAAGTTTCACTTCCTGCTTTACCGCAAGCCGTATCCAGTCCTCAAGTTCGACGCTCCAGTCCAGTTTCTCGGTGACCATGCGCGGTGATCCGGTAATGATGTAACCATCGAAATCAGTGCAGGCCGGTAGGGAAACCCCTTGCTCTATGTCGTACGTCGTAAACTCGGCAGATTGAATATTACGTTGGAACCATTGATCAAAATCGCCATAAAGCCGGATCAGTTTTGCATGGGTCGAGCCGGTTTTGATTATTGCAATTTTTGCTGTCATGGTGGCGGCTGACTCCAGAAAGATAGGTGTATTCGAACGGTATGTACAATAGCGTACAAGGCAAGCGCCAACAAGACTCCATGAGTTGGGCTGTGGTGCCCAGGCTCTTACCCTACTTGTGGGGATTCCGCTATCGGGTGGGGTTGGCTCTGGGATGCTTGATACTGGCAAAACTTGCCAATGTTACGGTGCCAGTCAGCTTGAAATACATCATTGATGATCTCGATCAGTCCCAGCAGGTACACATGGTAGCGGTGCCGCTTGCTTTGGTGTTGGCGTACGGTGCATTGCGTTTCAGCAGTGTCTTTTTCGGCGAGCTGCGTGACGCGCTGTTCGGTCGGGTGGCAGAACGGGCTTTATCGCTTATGGGTTTGGAGGTTTTCAACCATCTTCACCGCCTTGATTTGGAATATCATCTCACCCGCAAAACCGGCGGATTGTCACGGGACATCGATCGGGGAACCAGTGCGGTCTCATTCTTAATGCGGGCTTTGGTTTTCAGTGTGATCCCAATATTGGTCGAGGTGGCCATGGTGATCGGGGTGTTTGTTTGGCACTTCGATTTACTCTTTGTGTGGATTACATTGGCTGCAGTCGCCACCTACATATTCTTTTCGGTCATCGTTACTGAGTGGAGGACGGAGTATGTTAGAACCGCTAACCAGAAGGACAGTTTGGCAAATACCCGTGCGATAGACAGCTTATTAAATTACGAAACCGTAAAGTATTTTAATAATGAGGCCTTTGAAGCAGACAGTTATTCCCGCCATCTACAAGAGCGGGAGCAAGCCAAAATCAGCAGCCACCTTTCGCTTGCCGCGCTCAATTCAGGGCAGGCTTTGATTATTGCGATAACCATAACCATCATGATGTTGGTTGCTTCCAATCAGGTGACGCTGGGTCTGATGACGCTGGGGGATCTGGCGATGATTAACGGATTGATGATTCAGGTCTTTATCCCCCTAAATGCGTTGGGTTTTGTCTACCGCGAGATGAAGCGCTCACTGGCTGATGTGGAAGCCATGTTCAGCATACTGGACATTCAACCACGAGTGCAGGACAAGGCCAACGCAGACGATTTGCCGTTGAATGCCGATGGGGTACGTTTTCACAATGTCAGTTTCAGCTATCACGGGGATAGACCGATTCTACGTAATGTGAGTTTCGTTGTGTCTCCCGGAAAAAAGCTTGCGATAGTGGGTTCCAGTGGTGCCGGAAAATCAACAATCGCGAGACTATTATTTCGCTTTTATGACGTCACCGATGGCAGCATTACGATCGGGGATGTTGATATCCGTGAAGTAACCCAACACAGCTTACGCTCGCATATCGGGGTCGTGCCTCAGGACACCGTCCTGTTCAACGACACCATTTTGGAGAACCTCCGGTACGGCGAAACCGGAGCCAGTCAGCAAGCGATAGAGTCTGCTTGTGATCACGCGATGCTAGGCGGGTTTATTGCTGCATTGCCTAATGGTTATCAGACCAAGGTTGGGGAGCGCGGATTAAAAGTCTCCGGCGGGGAAAAGCAACGTATCGCCATTGCACGCACGTTGTTGAAAAAGCCAAGGTTATTTATTTTTGACGAAGCCACTTCGTCATTGGACACTCACACAGAGAAAGCCATTAACGAGTCCCTGCAAACGATAGCGAAAAACCATACTACACTGGTAATCGCCCATCGTCTTTCGACCATAATCCATTGCGATGAAATTCTGGTGCTGGATAAAGGGGAAGTGGTGGAGCAGGGCACCCATACGCAATTGATGGCCCAATCGGGACGCTACTTTTCTATGTGGCAAATGCAACATCGTTCCAACACATAATCGTTCCAACACATAGCGGCTGTAACCGGCGGCGATAACGGATCCTAAGGAGAATCGAGTGACTGACAGTTGGGCGTATCTGAGTGCATCAGAGCTTCTTCAGCAAATGGCTGACGGGGTGATGACCAGCCGGACGCTGTTGGATTTCTACATACAGCGCATTGAGCAGTTGAATCCGGCAATCAACGCCATCGTAGCAAATAATTACCCAGAAGCACGCAGTCGGGCTGACGCTGCGGATGCCGCGCGTTTAAAAGGGGAGACCTGGGGCCCGTTACATGGCCTACCGCTTACGGTAAAAGATACCTTCGAAGTCGCAGGCATGCTTTCCACGGCTGGAGCAAAGCGTTTAGCCGCGCATCGGCCTGAGCGCAGTGCCATCGCAGTGCAGAGCCTGCATGATGCCGGTGCCATCGTGTTTGGAAAAACCAATACACCGGTTTATGCATCGGATCTGCAAAGTTACAATCCGGTCTATGGCACTACCCATAACCCCTGGAATACGGAATTTACACCCGGCGGGTCGTCCGGTGGGTCAGCGGCGGCTTTGGCGGCGGGTTTTACAGCGGTGGAATTGGGCTCCGACATTGCCGGATCGATCCGGACACCTGCCCACTTCTGTGGTGTGTATGGTCACAAAGCCAGCCAGGGGATTGTGCCGATGCAAGGCCATATTCCCGGCCCTCCTGGCACACTCAGTGAAGCGGATTTAGCGGTGGCGGGTCCGATGGCACGCAGCGCCGGCGATCTTCGATTATTGCTGGATGTGATAGCGGGACCGTCGCCGTTGATGTCGCCCGGATGGCAGCTTACATTACCGGAATCTCGCCATCAGCGGCTTTCTGATTTCAAAGTGTTGCTTTGGGTAGACGATCCCTTCTGTGAAATTGATTTCGCCATGAGAGCATCCTTTCGCCAACTAAAAGAATCACTGATATCTCAGGGGGTCCAGGTGTCGGAAGGTGCGCCACTGGGTAAGGGGCTGGACACTTATTTCCCCGGCTACATGAACCTGCTTGGTAGTGCCATGGGGGGATCCAGTAAAAAACGGGAACGCCAGGTAATGGGCCTGATCGCACCTTTGGCAAACAAATTTAAGGACCATATCGATATCGCCAACACATTTGAACAGTTCCTGAAAGGTGTTAGCCAATCTCACGTTGAATGGATGGGCGTGAATGAACGCCGTTATCGTTTGCGGCAACGCTTTATAAAAGCCTTTGATGAATTTGATGTCATTCTGACACCCGTAGCCATGAGCAGTGCGTTCAAGCATCAGCACAAGCCCGAGATCCCGTTGCGAAGAATAAAAGTGAATGGCAAAAAGCGGGTTTATGCGGATATGTTCAAGTGGATTGCCCCGGCTACCCTGATGGGTTTGCCTGCGACCAGTGCGCCAATGGGTCTGGCGGGTTCGATGCCGGTAAACGTTCAGATATTGGGCGCGCCCTTCGAAGATAAAACCACGATTGAATTTGCGAATTTGTTAGCGCAAGCGATTGGTGGCTTTTCAAAGCCACCGGGTTTTTAATTTACACTATTAACATGAGCAGGAAGTGTCGTCTGTTGAGCTGCATAAGGTGTTACTTATGCTTCCATTTAGTAAACATTTTTTTCACCATTTGCGGCGCCGCACCAAGCGCGCTGCCAACAAATTCCTTTGCATCGCGCGGGTACATCATTCGTTGAGCATTTAACAGCGTGTTGTAAGTGGTTTCGTCAAAAGGATACCACCACAGGTTCCGTTTGACCGGCAAGATATCCCAATTAACCGCTTTCACGTGGGTCATTTCTTGCAGGCCTTCATGGCCATGGGTGCGCCCCAGACCAGAGTGTTTCCAGCCACCCCAGGGCATCTCGGAAAGACCATGAGTGTATAGGTGGTCGTTAATGGTGGTGACGCCGGATTCCAGTTCCGCCGCAATGCGTCTGCCTCGGGCCAAATCTTTGGTCCAAATAGAAGAGGTGAGCGCCAAGTCAGATTCATTGGCTTGTGCTATGGCTTCCTCTTCAGTAGCGAACTTCATGACCGGAATCACGGGTCCGAATGTCTCTTCTTTTATGATCAGCATATCGTTGTTGGTGTTGGCTAATAACGTAGCCGGGTGGAAAAATCCATCCTGCGCGCCTACTGCTTTCGATTGGGCTACAATTTCAGCGCCCTTGCTGAGTGCCTCTTCCAGGTGTTGTTTAACCGTGTTGAGCTGTCCGAGGGTGGTAAGTGAGCCAATGTCCACATCAAACTGCTGACCCATACCGTGTCTTAGGGCTTCTGTTTTCGATTTCATTAACGCCATGAACGGATCGTAAACGGATTCGTGCACATAGACTCGCTCCACACCGCCGCAGGACTGACCGGCATTCTGAAACCCGGCCCAAAGTGCGCCATTGGTTGCACGTTCAAGATCCGCGTCTTCGAACACCAGCATCGGATCATTGCCGCCCAGTTCGAGTGACAGGGGCGTCAGCGTTTTAGCCGCTTGCTCCATTAACTGCTTGCCTACCGCAACTGATCCGGTGAAAAAGATTTTATCGATACCGTGGGCGAAAAAGGCCCGGGACACAGCGCCACCCGAACCAACAATTTGTTGAAACAGACCTTTTGGTAAATTCCCCGCCGTAATAATTTTTTCAATGGCCTCGCCTACCAGTGGCGTGGCGGCCGCGACCTTCAGGATGATTGCATTACCGGCCATCAGGCCCATTATGACTTCACCAAACGGTATTGATAGCGGGTAGTTCCAGGGGCTGATTATACCAACTACGCCGACCGGCTTACGCTGGATCACGGTACGCTTATTGATAAATAACAGGCTGTCTATGGGTAGTTTTTTCTCTTGCAGTGCTTTTTCGGCATGTTTACCGTACCAATCGCAGGCAAGAGTGCAGGGCAATACTTCGGTCGCCAGGGCATCAACCCGGGTTTTTCCGTTGCTTTTGCTCACGATTTCGGTCAATTCTTCTGCGTTCTCGACGATGTAATCGCGCATTAAACGCAACGCATGTGCACGCTCTTTGAATGAACGTCGTGCCCAGATTTTCTGGGCTGCCCGGGCATGGGAAAACATCTCGGGCAGTCGCGTCAGGTCGGTGTTGGGAATATGGCCAATTTCTTCCCCGGTACCGGGGTTATAGGCAATGGTGAGTCCAGGTTCGTTAATTGCTTGGGGTGCAGTCATGGGTAGTCGCCTCTATTTTAGAGCTGCCGTATTCACGGTCTTCTTATATTGTCGAGGTATTCTACGGAAACGACACAAGCCCGGCAAACGTCAGTTTGTGAACAAGTGTATACTCAATGCGGCTGTGTATTTGCTAATGCATTAATTTACAAAGAATTAATACATTAGCTTGTTGGACTATGGGCGGAAGCGATCAATGTTTCTGGTGCGGGATCGTGGTTCATCTTCGGAGCGTTCTTCGGCAGCGGGCGTCTCGGGCTCGGCTTTTTCAGCGACTTCGGCTGCTTCAACTTCCTCCGGAGGGGGCGTCTGTGCGGCAGCATTTCGTTTAGCCTCCTGTTCTTTAAGGGCTTGCTGCTGTCGTTCCTGCTCCTGCTTGATTTTTGCGGTGATGGCTGCATCACTACTGTTGATGGTCTGTAATGCAGTTCGTTGGCAGCTCTCGACACTGGATACCGTTTTACTGTAGCTGCTGGCCAATGATGAGCCCGATAGCGTTTTGGCATTGGCTTGCGTGTTGTTGTCCGTTGCTTTTTTCAGCTGTGCTAAAGACGCGCTGTATTGGCTTTTGGCGTTTGCTATGTCGGTAGGGGATTCCGCTTTGCTGCTAACCTGCTTGGCGGTATCACAGGACTTCTGGGCCGTACCGAGCTGATTCAATGCCCCCCGGATATCCCTTTCAGCCTGTGTTTTCGTAAACTGTATCGGGGGAGTTGGGGGCATCAATTTCTGAATAAGTTAGTGCGAATGTCCACTTGTCTAAACGAAAGCCACCCATGACATACCAGTTTGTATTATCTGAGCGGATAGGGGCATTTTCGATTTCACTTTTGACGTACTCGGTCACGGCGAACCAACTTCCGAAATCAGCGGAAAGCGCCAAACCCGCGTATGAGGATGTGTCTTCATCCATTCTTAGATAATCGTTCTGTTCCGCAGTGAGAAAAGGAATGAACTGTTCGATGCCATCAGCAAGATCGTTAAAGGCTGATATAGTGACATCGATCGAACTGTAATTTAGTTGAACTGTGAACCAGTCGTTGTAGTTTAAATTCCAGGTGACGTCCCAGAAATTTTCAGCCGATAATGAAATCGAGGTGCCGGTTGTCGCCACGGTACCGGTATTATCGGTGACATCGGTATCCGACGAGCCGTAAACCATGTTCAGTCGTGAGGTCCAATTACCCAATAACTTAACGTACTCAAGATTGGCACCGTCTATATTGTCGAATCCCCCTAATTCGTAGTTGCTATCCGGAGGCGTAATCCAGGTATAGGCGTAGGCTACGTCCAGGTAATCAGAATATAAAAAATAAGGGACTCGTTGCCGACCGACTTTTAACGCCCAGTCGTTGGTGAATTGATAGGTAAAGTAGGCCCAGGTTATGTCTGCTTTATAATCTTTATCTCCACGGCCCACCAGCTGACCGGTCGCTGATAGCTTCTCAGCCAGATCGCTGCGAAACTGAATGCCATAAAGACTATCGGATTGGAAGTCTGCTTGGTCATCGTATCCCATGAAAACACCATCGGATCCGAGCTCATCTTTATCCAGTGCCTGGCCATAGTATATCGATGCGAAACCATCAATTCGTATATCTGCTGCAACAGCCGAGCCGTTCGCTAATGCCGCTGCGGAGGCAAGTACATAATTTTATATGGGTTTATTTTCATTGTTGACTCCCGTCGTACTTTCCTTTTGTACTCATTACTAACTTTAAGTAGTAGACCAAAAAAATCTAAAGACATAGTAAATAAGAATTTTAGAAGAAAATAATTCGAAGGGGATGTGTTTGATTTCTAGAGTAAAAACTCTGGAATAGCTGGTTGTTAATAAGTCAGGCAACTGAAAATGACTGAAATCACACGTTCAATCTTTCCAGTTCTTTAATCATCATCGCTCTGGCTATTTTATCTTCGATGGTTGCTGGTTGATCTAATTCAACCCGTTGAAGATATGGCGTGAAGTGTTCTGGAACTTGCTTGTTTTTTACCGAGCGGAGTATGGCTCTGAAAATATTAGACTTTCTGGACATTTTTGATTGCATTGCTTTCAGACATTGCGCCACAACCAATTCGGTTTCTGTAAAATCCGAGCCGAATGGAAAAGCAGGAAATAAATGTTTGTCGCGGTACGGCTGAATCATCTTTTCGAGTTTATCGGGATAGTTTGATCGAAACGCTTGTGGAATTTGATAATTTCCAGGTAACTTTCCTGAGTTGACTGCACTGGCAACCAGTTGTGCCTGAAAGCGCGAGTCCGCAATGTTAACCATCGCAGCAGCCACTTCTTTATCGCACTTCCCGCGTGTGTCAGCGATACCGTACTCCGTGATATAGATGTCTCGTAAATGTCGTGGGATCGTAGTGTGGCCATAATTCCAGACGATATTTGATCGGGTAGTGCCGGATTTTTCCTTGGTACTTTTCAACATGAGTATTGAGCGCGCGTCTTCCAACTCGTGGGCCTGAGCGACAAAATTATACTGCCCACCAACACCGCTCACCACTTTGCCGTTGTCGAGCCCGTCGGAAGTCGCCGCGCCAAGTGCGTGCGCGAGAAAAACGGTATTGATGAAGCGCGCGTTGGTGCGTTGCAGGCGCTTTAATTCTTCACAGCCATATAGCGCGTTCATATAACTGATTCTAGTCATATTAATCGAATTACGGCTGTCATCATCCAAATCGCGCAGGGCTTGGTAAAACGAAGGTGGACCGAGGAAAAAACCGCCATGAAGAATGCGTGCTTGCAAGAGTTGAGTGCCCAAGCAACTGCGGGCAATGGCGGCATGGTTTTGAGTCAAATGATTCGGGATGGGTTCACCGTGGGGAGGGATGATTGAATCGCCCTGGATGCGGGTCCCGGGTTTAAAAAAGCCGAATTGAAGCAGAAATTCCAAATCCTGTTGGCTCAATTTTTCACGGATAACACCGGCTTCCAACAGGGTGAATAAATCATCCGAATTAATAGTCTTGTTGAGTTTTTTCTGGTTCAAAAGCCGTTGCAGGCCTTCGTGATCGTACACTTCACGCCGCAGAATATTCAATCGCATCAATTGATAGAACGCATTAACGAACATCTCACTGCATCCATAGAGCCCATGCTCAAATGGCCCGGTCCCGCCAATGCTATCTATTAGTTTACCGAACCTTTGCGTTGCCCCTATATCGGATAGCAATTGTTTGTAATGCCCGCAGTGGTTTTGCCGTAAATCACAGCCATAGGCAATGGCGTCGCACAACGATCCGATGCCTAATTGCAATGTGCCTCCATCCGGTATCAGCGTGCTGGCGTGAATTCCAACCATGTAGTCTACGGTGGAAATCGGCATATTCGGGGGAGCAAACAGCGTTTTGTTGTATTGCTTGTTCGTTACCAAAACATCCAGGACGGTATCATCCACGATGGCGTCATTTACCATAAAAGGTAATTGCTCGTTAACCTGGCCAATAATAACGATGGCTTCGCCTTGCTGTTTGCGTTCCAGAAGACGCGGCAGTAAGTCCAGCGTAGTTTCCGGATTGCAACTCATACTGTATTCGGATTTGCCATTCCGAATGCGGTGGCCGAGCATTTGCGCAACGACATTGATTCCCATATTGAGAATATCGCGCACGGAGTGAGTGTAGTTGGTACAGATGTAATTCTGTTGCGCCTCGACAATATTTAACATAGCGCCGGATTTGAAGAAAAATTCGTGTACTTGAATGTTGTCTGGAACGGTTCCCTCACGCAGGTCGCGCATGTAATCGAATCCAGCGTAGTCGCCGAATACCCGTGCCAAAAAAGGTTCAATAAATCGTTTCTGGATGCCTTCGCCAGGCTCGGGAACTTCCAGGGTAAGTGCGGTTGCGATCGTGAGAGAGAGCTCAGGATTGCTTTTTACGCGCTGATACAACGCATTGGTCAATTCGGGTGGCTTACCCATTCCCAGCGGCAGGCCGATGCGGATATCATTGCCCACAGAGGCGATGATATGGTCGACACAGGCCTCCACGTTGTCAAGGTGTACTGTACTCATCTGTTCATTCCCTTTGTTCTGCAGCCATCATTCGCGTTTGCGCGGCGAACCACTTTGACGGATGTCAGACCTTGCGATTTATTGCATAGTATTATGCTTTATAAAGCGGGGCGACCAGTATGTTTCTTGCCTCTTCGCTGGAGACGGGCTCCTGAAATAAATAGCCTTGCATATTGTTGCAACCCAGTTTGCTCAGATAGTCCCGTTGCTTTTCCGTTTCAACGCCTTCTGCTACCAGGTTCAGATTAAGGCCGGTCGCCATCGCGCTGATAGCGTTGACAATGCAGGCGTCCCCCGAGTTGAATTCTTCACCGATATGCTTAAGAAAAGAAGGGTCTAGCTTGATGGTGTTAATGGGGAGTAGGTGCAGATTGCTCAAGGAAGAGAAGCCGGTACCGAAATCGTCAACGGCGATCGAGAAACCCAATCGACTCAATCGTTTTAGTTTGGCTTTGATCATGGAATGGTCTCGGAGAAGTAACTGCTCCGTGATTTCAAGTTCGATCTGGTTCGGAGAAACATTATGAGCTTTCACTGCGCTCATTAGACAGTGCTCAAAATCCTCGTGCTCTACTTGTTGCGGGGAGAAGTTAATTGCAATTTTTAACACCGGGTTGGCCCATTCCTCCAGGTCAGCACACACTTGATTAACCACCCATATTCCCATATCGATAATAATTCCGGTTTCTTGCGCAATCTCAAGAAATTCTCCGGGCTTGACGACGCCCTTGGTCGGGTGCTGCCAACGCAGATAGGCTTCCAGTGCATATACATGCTGTGTTTCGATATTAATAATAGGTTGATATTCCAGGTACAACTCATTCTGTTCCAGGCAACTACGCAAATCCCGCTCAATGGTAAAGCTGTTGGTGTAGGACTGATTCATGCGTTCTGTAAAAAACTGAAAGCCGTTTTTGCCGCGTGATTTGGTATGAAACATAGCAATGTCGGCATTTTGTATCAGCAGATCGATTTGTTCTCCATGATCCGGGTACACTGAAATTCCGGTTGAACAGGACACAAACAACTCCTGAGACTCGATATGGAAAGGCTGTTGCAGTTCGCTTATGATTTTTCGGGCGATGATCTGGGCATCGTTCTGGCTCTTCAGGTTCGGTAATAATAACGTAAATTCATCGCCACCAAATCGGGAAAGCGTGTCTCCTTCGCGCAGACATTCGCTGATACGGCGGGCTACGGATTGTAATAATTGATCGCCAATGTTGTGGCCCAGGGTGTCGTTAATGAATTTGAAACGATCCAGATCGAGAAACATAACAGCGACTTTCGAACTGCTGCGTTTGGCATGCGAAATAGCAAGGGAGAGCCGGTCCCGAAACAGCGACCGGTTTGGTAACCCGGTTAGCAAATCATGATAAGCCTGGAATCGCATAAGTGATTCCGCTTGCTTGCGATCCGTGATATCCCTGGCAATGCCATAGGTTCCTTTGAATTCCGCATTGCCGCTCTTTATGCAAGTCTCATAAATCCCAACCGCATTGATTTCAAAGGGCATCGATAGTGAGGTGGATTTGCCATCACTCCTCATACTGAGTCGTTTGCGTAGACGGATTTCTTTGCGCTGATTCTTGCGTTGCTCAGCGCGGCGCTCATTAAAGACATAGGGATGTTGCCTATGCTCCTCATCGCTCATGAGTTCACTAAAGTGTTGGCCAACGATGTCTTGCTTGCTGATGTTGAGGAGGGTTTCGACCTGATCATTGACAAAAGTGATGTACCCTTTTTCATTCAGTACATAGATCAAATCGGGAGAATAGTTCACCATAAATTCGCGCATGGACTCTGCCTGCTTGATGCGTTGTTCTATGGTGTCATATTCGTGTTGCAGCCTGCGTTGCTCCAATGCTTTCTGAATACAACTGACTAACTCTCTGTCCAGGTTGGGTTTGCGTAAGAAGTAAAACGCGTTCCGCTTAAGGGCATCGGTTACGAGGGCGGATCTGTAATTTTTACTGAGCACAATGACAGGGATTTTATCGCGCTGTTCCTGTAAAAACTGCATTATCTCCTGACCTGTTTCATCCGGATTCACCAGATCCATAATGACGAGGTCAAAGTTAGACTTTTTTAGTTGTTCAAGCGCCTCCCTCGTATTGTTTGAACTGATTGTTCGATAGCCCTTATCAATAATTTCGGTTTGCAGGCTTTCTAACAAGTCGCTTTTCTCATCAACCAAAAGTAAATGGTGGGAATAACCATTGCTGCGAATGTGCGTCATTATTACGCCGAGTCCTTGTTTTCAATGGGTTGGGCAAATATTGGAAAAACATCTGGCAGACTCTCCGTAATCTGAAACCTGGGTGCGCTGTATTGATATTTGGGATTCGATCGGTATGCGCAATTTGGTTTCAACTCCCTTGCCGATGCAGGTTGAGTATATAACATTTGCTAAGTGGATAAGGCAGTATATCCACAGGGGTGAATAATGAACAATTGCGATTAGAAACAAATTTTGCGTTTTTTATTTCGTTTTGGAATATAGCAATCTGGGGTCGGTAATATAAATGAAATCAAAAGGGAGTAAAAAATGATGTGTAAAACGCCTTTGTGCCAAGTAAATCAAGAACTTAGCTAAAAAAAGGTTTGCCTGGAATTGACTTTATGTTCTACAGTATTAATAAATTAAAGCAGAAAAAAGAACGGGCGGGAACCCTTGTTCCATAAGAATCCGGAAGAAACTATAACTGGGATACACCAAGGATTCGCCATAAACATCAACAGGTTCATTCACAGACCAGAGGAGCACCGACGACAGCAGGTTCACGAAGCAAATTTAGCGCGCTGTTTGGCAGCAGGAATTTACAATATATGTCTTCTTGAGGAATGCTAATGAGTGTAAAAGCTGAAAGTACCAAGAAAGCTTACGTTATTGATACCAATGTCCTGATACACGATCCGAACTCCATTCTTAATTTCGATGAACATCTTGTAATAATTCCCATGACCGTGCTTGAGGAGTTGGACAAGCTCAAAAACGGCAACAAGTCGTTAGCTGCGGATTGCCGTTCAGCAATCCGTCTGATTGACAGTATTATCACCGATAGTCCCACTGAACGGTTGCAGCAGGGCGTGCCTATTCCGCGTCACAATGGCACCAGTCATAGTGGCAAATTGGCTATTATGATGAATAGAAGCGGTGAACCCCCCGAAGCCTGCCTGCCTAACGACAACAACGATAATAAAATTATCAACAGAGTCGTGCAGATGCAGATGGAAAACCCCGAGGTAAAACACACCTTGGTGACCAAGGATATTAATATGCGCCTTAAGGCGCGCGGTTGCTGCATACACGCCGAGGATTACCACAACGATCAGCTAATTTCCGATGTTAAACAACTTTCCACCGGATACCACGATTTTAATGGTTCCTTTTGGGACCGGGTATCCCATGTGGATACGATTCAGCAAGGCAACGGCACTTACCACT
Organism: Ketobacter sp. MCCC 1A13808; assembly: GCF_009746715.1. Classification (NCBI taxonomy): domain Bacteria; kingdom Pseudomonadati; phylum Pseudomonadota; class Gammaproteobacteria; order Pseudomonadales; family Ketobacteraceae; genus Ketobacter; species Ketobacter nezhaii. Next base: position 319,301 of record NZ_VRKW01000004.1, on the reverse strand, counting down.
CGCTTGCCCGCGAAATATTCGAAGGGCCCTTGTTTGTTAATCAATACATTTTAGATGAACAGGACTTTCTGGCGCGTATCGAGGAAGTTACTGATGAGCATGTTTTGATTAAACATGTGCCTCGTGAGTCGGTAATGAATCAGTCCGCTTGGGGCCTGCAGCCACGTAATATTTATCAGGCAATGGCGTTACATGCATTACTCGATACGGATATTCATCTTGTTAACCTGACTGGGCCGGCAGGCTCGGGAAAGACCATTCTGGCGCTGGCTGCTGCCATCGAGATGACGGTGGCACACAAGCTTTACAACAAGATTATAGTAACCCGCTCGACACCACCTCTGGCAGAAGATCAAGGTTTTCTTCCGGGCACAGAAGAGGAAAAAATGGACCCCTGGCTGGGTGCCATCACTGATAACATCGAAGCGCTGCATATTCAGGACGAGAGCCCTCAAGGGAGTATCGAATACGTTAAATCAAAGGCAAATATCCAGTTCAAAGCGTTGAACTATATTCGAGGGCGCAGCTTTCAGCGTAGTTTGATTTTAATTGATGAATCACAGAACCTGACCCCGCATCAAATGAAGGCCATTATTACCCGAGCAGGCGAGGGCAGTAAGGTGGTGTGTCTGGGTAATTTGGCGCAGATCGACACGCCTTATCTGAGTCCCATTAGTTCGGGTTTGACCTATATGGCGGAGCGCTTTAAAGGATTTAAACATTCTACCAGTATCCGTCTGAACGGTATTCCCAGATCCTTGCTGGCGGAGTACGCTGAAGCGAATCTTTAAAACGCCCGTAGCGGATTTTAACTATTTATAATTGAGTACATACCTGGTTCGGGCCGTTACACTTGGTTAGTGTCGGCCCGAAATTTTTTGTAGTCTTATCGATACGGCACAACAACCGGATTAGGGGAACACCTTGCATCATTTTTTCGCATATATCTCAAAGCTAAAATATATCCTGCGTTGGGGGTTGAAGCGAAATGTAGAAAACGAAAATGTTAAAGAACACAGTTTTGATGTTGCGACCATCGCTCACGCACTGGCCTTGATCCGTAATCGTTATTACGGAGGCGCGCTGAACCCCTCTGACATTGCGGTAATGGCGCTTTACCATGATGTTTCGGAAGTGTTGACTGGCGATTTGCCCGGGCCGATCAAGTACTTTAACCCCTCGATTGCGGTCGCTTATAAAGCGGTTGAAAAAGCAGCTAAATCCAAGTTGTTGACGATGTTGCCCGATGAGTTGCAGGCGGATTACCGGCCTTTTATATGTGACGATGAATTACCCCTTGATACCCGTAGATTGTTGAAGGCCGCTGACGTGCTTTCGGCCTACATAAAGTGCATTCAGGAAGTGGAATCGCATAATCACGAATTTCAGGTTGCCAAGCAGCGTATTGAGGGGATGTTGGAAGAATATAATATGCCGGAGGTGGCGTATTTTATCGAGAAGTTTTTGCCGAGTTACAAGTTAACATTGGACGAGTTGGGGTAGGGAGGCGGCGTTAATCCAGAATCAAACGGTCGGTCACTAAGCCGAAAAAGCCTTCGATTCCTTCACAGCTATAATACCAGCCCAGGTGACTATTGCACTGTTTGCAAAAGCTGTATTGCCATGCGAAACCCTGGAACCAGGAAAAGTAATCGGTAACGGCGCCGGCCAACACGCAGCCTTCTGCAATCTGGTAGGTTTGGATATCGAAACCGGCTCCGGCAGGATTTACAAAAAAATGGTTGGTTTCTCCCAGAATCGGAATCAGGAACTCATTTTTGGTAATAAGCGCGCTACATGCCCGGCACCGTACCACTGACTTTTCCGGATTAATTTCATCTTCGGAACCCACTTTCGTTTGCAAAGAGGTAAGCCATTGTTCAATGGGAGTTGGGGCATTGTGGTCAAGACAATCCATCGTTCTACCTTGCTAAGCCTCGAATTGCTAAGTGTAGACTGACAGTAGACTGGATACAAAGAGCCCTCCGAGGAGGGCTAAAGACAGGAGAGAAATCTGGGTGGTTCAGGCAAAATGGTTCAGGCAATCAATTTGGACTTCAGGTCGCGGGCTTTAACTTGGACGTCATGCAGTTGTGTGGAGACGTTTTCGCGAACCCCAAGTAGGCGCGGCTTAAGTTCTTGCCGGTATGTCTTTTCAGCCTGTTGCTTTGCGTAGGCCGAAATCATGGTCGTGTTCCAGTTAATCCGGAAGCGGTTGTCGTAGGTAGCAACATTCAGGTTTCTCAGGAAATCACGAACGGTCGGATTGGCTTTTCTAAGCTCTGCTAACAGTTCACTCAGTTCAATTTTTTGACCGTCAGTCTCAACGCCAAGTTCTTTCAGGATACGCTGACCTTCGCTTTTGGCCACGTCCAGTCCTTTGTTCAGTTCGGTCTGCAGTTTATCGCTTTGTTTTTTAAGAAGATCTAATTGATCTTTAACTTTATCTTGAATCATGGTGTAACCTCGGGCGTATCAAGCTGTTCTGTGTAGTTGAACAATGTTTCAGTAACGGGCCGAGGATAGGCCTCAGAATTAGAATGTTCTAACTAATTTCCGCCTAGGTCTATTAGCGCTTTATCTTTGTGCTGTATGCGTTTTGGCTAGTGTGAAAGCTCTGCCCACAAATCATGCTCATCGGCCTGAAATATCTTTGCCCTAACTAAATCGCCGGGTAACAGCTCTGTTTCGCCATTCAGGAAAACCAGTCCGTCTATTTCAGGTGCATCCGATTGCGTGCGTCCGATTGCGCCTTCTCCGTCAACTTCATCGATTATAACCTCCAGCGTTTTACCGATTTTTGCCTGTAAACGTTTCGAAGAGATTTTGGCCTGGACTTCCATGAAGCGTTCGAATCGTTCTTGTTTAAGTTGCTCCGGAACCGGGTCAGGCAAATCGTTCGCTTTGGCGCCTTCCACCGCGGAATACTGAAAGCAACCGACCCGATCGAGTTGGGCTTGCTCGATAAAATTTAATAGAACATCGAAATCCTGATCGGTTTCTCCCGGAAATCCCACAATGAAGGTACTACGAAGGGTGAGGTCGGGGCACAGGTCCCGCCACTTATGGATGCGCTCAAGTGTGTTTTCGGCATGGGCAGGACGTTTCATTGCTTTTAATACGCCAGGGCTGCCGTGTTGGAACGGGATATCCAGGTAAGGCAGTAGCTTGCCCTCGGTCATTAATGGAATGATTTTATCCACGTGAGGGTAGGGGTACACATAGTGCAAGCGAACCCATACTCCCAAGCTTGATAGCGCTTCGCACAGGGCCTGCATGTTGGATTTTAGCGGGCGACCCTGCCAGAATCCGGTCCGGTACTTGATGTCAATACCATAAGCGCTGGTGTCTTGGGAAATGACCAATAATTCCTGAACCCCGGCTTCCACCAAGCGTTGCGCTTCTTCCATCACATCGCCCACTGGCCGGCTTACCAGGTCACCACGCAAAGACGGGATGATACAAAATGTACAGCGATGATTGCAGCCTTCGGAAATTTTCAGATAGGCGTAGTGGCGGGGAGTTAACTTGATGCCCTGGGGTGGCACCAGATCTGTGAAGGGGTCATGAGTATTGAGGGCGGGCACGTGTTTATGCACGGCACTGACGACTTCTTCGTAGGCCTGGGGACCGGTTACGCTGAGCACGCTGGGGTGTACTGATGTTATCTGCTCGGCCTCGCCTCCCATACAGCCGGTCACGATCACCTTGCCATTTTCTTGCAGGGCTTCGCCGATGGTTTCCAGCGATTCACGCTTGGCGTCGTCTATAAACCCGCAAGTGTTCACCACCACAATGTCAGCTTGGTCGTAGCTGGGTACGATGTCGTATCCATCTGTTTTGAGTTGCGTCAGAATACGCTCAGAGTCCACCAGCGCTTTCGGACAGCCCAAGGATATAAATCCAACTTTTTTGCGGCCAGTATCCATAACTACCTGTAAATGTTATCAATTGTGAAGGCTGCGTGTGGTCTGTCGTTGTGTAGGAAAGGAACCGGGCAGGCCTGATGACGATAAAATCGCCGTAGTTTGGTAGCATCCGAAGAGGTTGTCAATTGGCTTGTGGTTCAGAATGGCTCGAAAAAAAATTGTTGACGAATTAGAAGCGGCTTCGTAAAATTCGCGCCCTCTTAATGCGGGAATAGCTCAGTGGTAGAGCACAACCTTGCCAAGGTTGGGGTCGGGAGTTCGAACCTCCTTTCCCGCTCCAGATTTTTGATGGGCTGCGATTGCTCTTCGCTTCTGCGAATTTTTGCAGCCCAATATCTCTATACTCCCTCCTGCTTACGACATCTCTGTCAGTAACTCATCAGCCTGTGATAGGTAAACAACATTGTTATGTCTCGCGTTCGTGGTATTGCAATATTATACCATCCCCGATGATGGACGCTATTGCGCCTCCAGCACGACCGTGCAAAGCGTCAATTAAATAGGGATAGGTTATTCAGAAAGAGGGGCAATGTCCTCACCATACGATTAATTCCCATAAGCCGCTCGAGCCCGATTCAGAATGCTGCAAAGATCGGCTGCGGCCTCTACTGCGCGAGGAGATGAGCGGGTGTAAATATCCTGGTCTACCAGATACATTTGCCCTGATCGGATGGCCTGTATTGTGGTCCATCGTTCCCATTTTTGTTTCCAGCCCTTGAGTGAACGACCCCCGTGATGTCCGCCGCTGAGCATCACCTGCGGATCGCGGGTGACGACAGACTCTATGCTGACAGTAGGCGAGGGTTCGTTAAGATCGGCAAATATATTCTCGCCACCACAGATGGTAAGTAAGTCGGAAAAAAAATGCTGGTTACCAAGAGTGTACAGAGGATCTTCCCATGCTTCGTAAAAAACCCGTATCCGGGGTTTTTTACTGTTTTTTTCTATGAGTTGATCGCGTTGTTTTTCAAACTTCTGGGCGGCCCTGGTTGCGATTTTCGTGGTGCCGGTCAGCTTGCCCATTTGGCGGATATTGTTGGCAATGCTGGCTAAATCCTTCGGCTCACTTAAATAGACCGGGATTCTCAGTGTTTTTAGCATTTCCAGTGTTTCACTGCTGTTTCCATTACGCCAGGCAATTATCAAATCTGGGTTGAGTGATAGTATTTTCTCAAAATTAACCTGATTATATCCGCCTATCAACGGGATGGCTTTCGCAGCGGCGGGATAGTCGCTGTAGTTTACGGTACCCACCAGACGATCGCCTGAACCTGCCGCAAATAGAATTTCTGTGATGTGGGGTGCCAGGGACACAATGCGGCGGGCTGCTTGTTCAAGGCTTACTTGCTGTCCGGCGTCGTCTGTTATTTTAATCGTAACTACATCGTCCCTGGCTGCTGATGCTGCACTAGCAGACAGGAGAATAGCGGCGAGCAAGAAGATTGAGTTCAAGCTGACTTTTGATCTAGTACACTTACTGACTCTCATTGCCTGCCTTACTTTTCCCCAGAAATTTTTGTAAGTGAATCATCATGGATGGCAGAAATAGAAAATCGAATATAAGAGCAATCAGTATGGTCGACGCGACCATGATGCCTAAGGTTGCGTTGACGTTGAAATCAGACAGTGCCAGCATACCAAAGCCCAGTGTCAGTACGATAGTCGTCGTTACTAATGCTGCTCCAACATGTTCAAACGCGTAATGAATTGACTTGTTTATGTTGCCGTTACTGACTTCCATGCCTCTTAGGTATTTCGACATAAAATGCACGGTGTCGTCTACTACTATGCCCAGTGTGACCCCAAAAACCACAGCGACGGCCAGATTGACTTCACCCACCAAAAAACCCCAGATTCCCAGCATAATCGCTGCTGGAAAGGCGTTCGGGATGATACTGAGAACTCCTAATTTCCAAGACCCCAACGATATAATCAAGATGGCCGAGATTATAAGAGTTGCGATGATGGTGCCTTCCAGCATGCTGTCTATGTTTCTTTGGCCGATGGACGAGAACATGATAGAAGGACTGGCACCCACGGTTTTTAGCTCTGGCGCATTATTTTCAAACCAGCTTTGAGCATTTCGCTCTAATCCAAGAATTTCTTTTGCTTTAACGCCTTTTATGCTCACGGTGACGCGTAGCATGGATTTGTTCAGATCGATTTGGTTATTCAGATCCATACCAAAGGGCAGTGACATTTCATAAAGTAATTGATATTGGGAAGCTAATTCTTTGGAATCCGGCAGATGATAAAATTCTTTTTTATCGTCATGCATGTTTCTATTTAATCGTTTTAGCGTGTCTGTAAAGGTAAATACGTGCGTTACATGGGGTTGCTGACGATACCAGTTCACGAACTCATCGACTTTTCTAAGGAATTGAGGGTCGCTGATACCGTTTGGTGTTCCTGAGTCCAGGGCGTATTCAATAATATTCACACCATTTAAATTGGCTTCGGTGAAATCAGCCGCCTGTCTTACTTCCAGATTCTTGGAGAAATACCCGAAATTATCGTCGTTCAATTCATTTTGTCCGATAAATGCAATGCAAATTATTGATACCGTCAAGCTACCGTAAAATAACTTTTTTGGATGCCGGATCGTGAAGTCAGCCAATCCGGAAAAGACTTTGGTACGCTCAGTATCGATATTGGGGGCTTTTTTCGTTAACCACATCATCAGTTGTGGCATCACGGTCAATGACAACAAAAATGCGGCGATGACTCCGATAGCAGAGACAACACCTAGTTCACGAAACGGCGGTGACTCGCTGGATAACATGCTCAGAAAACCAATCGCTGTGGTCAGGCTTGTGAGGAAAACCGGTTTGATATTGACATCCAAACTTTGTATTAATGCGTCTTCTTTGCTTAGACCTCGACGCAGGCCCATCAGAAAATGCGAAAGAATGTGAATGCAATCTGCGACTGCCAGGGTCAGGATAACGATCGGTGCCGCAGAATTTATGTTATTGATCGGCATATCCATCCAGCCCATGATACAGACCGATGTCACGACGCTGAGTATAATAATAACCAATACAATAGTAATGCTCGATGGTGATCTCAACAGCAAGCCTACTAATATCAAAATGACCACCAGCATAATTGGGACCAGGGTTTCCGAGTCTTTTTGCGACATTTCATTGAATGCATTATTCAATGGCGCCATGCCCGTGATCATGGTTTTCATATCCGGGTGCTGTTGTACAAACTCATCCCGGATGGTTCTTACATATTCGATTACTTCCGGTATCGCGACAGTCTGGTCTTCAGGTAACGCTAATTGAATGTTAATGGCGGATACGTGCCCGGATGGGGATATCAAGCGGTGAACTAGCAACGGCTCATTGATGGCGATGTCTTTACGCAATGCTATTTCTTCGTCACTCATGTTGAGCGCGTCGGAAACCAGGTCTTCCACTAAAAGCTCATCGCCGTCCACAAAAGTATTTTGGAAATTAGTGAGTGAATCAACACGCTGGGAATACGGTGTCAGCCATGCATCCCGGGTTAATGACTCGATTGCATCCAGATGTTCCCGGCTAAATATTTCACCGTCACCGGGATTCAGGATCAACAGAACATTGTCACTGGAACTGAAGGATTGCTGTATTCGTTCGTTTTCCAGCATTTGCGGATTGGTTTTTTCGAAGAATATTTTATAGTCTGATTTAACCGTCAGATTCAGCGCGCCATAGCAACTTACTCCGATCAAAACCAGGCTTATTAAAAACAGCATTAATCTATTTTTAACTAGCCAAACGGCGATAGGGGAATGCATATATCAATCCTTACGAGGCTGGGTTCAAAAACGCTAATATATTGTTATAGGTTAGGTCGTAGTCGTGATTCCGGCTCAGTGGTGCCCATCCATAGCCATCCAGCAGGCAGCCTATCTGGGATCTGATGAGCTGGTCTGTATCGGATGATTGGAGACTTCTTACTGTTGGATCTGTTCTGTCCAATGTCAGCATGCCAAAGGTCATTGCCCACAATCCAAAACAAATATCGTCCTGTTTCATATTATCCGGCAAGCAGAGGTCGTCCTTTTCTATTGCTTGAGAAATAAGGTTTTTAAGTAGATCAATTATCTGTTGCTCCAGCTCATCAAGCTGTTGCATGCGCAAAGGTGAAGCCTTGTCTCGGATATTATCCGTTCTGCAGGATATCAGTAGATCAAATTCTTCCGGAAACTGTAGAGTAAATTGTTTATAGCTCATGGCGAGACAGAGTATTCGCTCGCGGCATGTTCCCGGGAAGGTGGTCGAGAATTCAAATTGGTTTAATAAGTGTTCAAGCCCGTCCAGACATAGGCCGCACAGTATGTCTTCTTTACAGGAAAAATGTTTGTAGACCGTACCTTTTGCGTATTCCGTGAGCTCAGCTATCTTATCCATGGTGAGGTTAGAAACGCTCTCGCGTCTAATGATGTCACGGGCGGCATTTACGAATTTTTGTTCCCGCTGCCGGAATTCTCTTTGACGGCGACTTTGAGTGTTCATTGCATCCTCCGTCATTATGTGACGATCCGTCATATTTAGCTCGGCTTTGTCCTAATGTCAATCATAGTTTCTGGTAAACTACCGTTTCGCTAAAGTAGTCATGGGAGCCAGCCCGTGGAAGATACGGAAGTATTACGCCATCTACATCCTGAATTGATCCCATCCTTAAGCCTGTTACCAACGGATAAGCCGGTAACACTGTTAACTCGTCATTCCATACGTGAGCAGCCCGGCAATGGTTTCGCCGGGTATGACATCCCCCTAACGCCTGAGGGCGTTGAATTAGCGAAGCAGTGGGGCCGCAATATCACCCGTCCCATTGCCGGTATCTATTCCAGCCCAGTAGACCGTTGTGTAAAAACAGCAGAAGCGATGGCGCAAGGAGCGGGGGTTGAGTTGCCCGTCCACACCGATTCAACCTTGGTGGAGCCAGGTAGCTACGTTCAGGATCTGCCGGTGGCGGGGCCCTATTTCATGAAGCTGGGTCCGTTGGCTTTCGCAAAAAAGCACTTACGTAACGAGGTGCGTGGTGTGCTTTCGCCGGGGGAGGGCGCTCAGCGCTTGCTTGAGCACCTGCGGCTTGCGCAAGGTCCGGACGGATCTATTTCACTGCACGTGACCCACGATACCATTCTGGCGTCCTTTATTTACTATCTGCGTCGGGAATCCGAATTGGATGAAGAGCACTGGCCTTGGATGATGGAGGGGGCGTTTTTATGGTTCCAAGATAGTAGTGTGAATTGGATCTGGCGCGGAGAACACGGAATATACGAGCTGTCCGTTTAGCCTCTGGAACCGCGCTGGTCATCCAGTATAATGCTTCCTCTTTGTTCGATAGCTGGTAATTTGATGACGACCGCACTTTCTGTAAAAGATCTCTGTAAAACCTATTCCGGTGGTTTCCAGGCACTTAAGGGAATCAGCTTTGATGTACAACCTGGCGATTTTATGGCTATGCTCGGCCCTAACGGTGCGGGTAAGTCCACCACCATCGGTATTATCACCTCATTAGTGAATAAGACGTCCGGCAGCGTCAGCATCTATGGCTGCGATGTGGATGTTGACTTTTTCGCTGCCAAGATGCACATCGGCGTCGTGCCTCAGGAGTTTAATTTTAATCAATTCGAAAAAGTGGGCGACATTGTCCGAACTCAGGCAGGTTACTACGGCCTGGATAAACGCACTGCTGCGGAGCGGGCTGAGAAATATCTCAAATTACTGGACCTCTGGGAAAAACGCGATGAAAGTGCGCGTATGTTATCCGGTGGTATGAAGCGGCGTTTGATGATAGCACGGGCGTTAGTGCATGAGCCGAAGCTGTTAATTCTGGATGAGCCGACAGCCGGTGTCGATATCGAATTACGGCGTTCCATGTGGGGGTTTCTGGAACAACTGAATGCATCGGGCACCACCATTATTCTGACCACCCATTATCTTGAAGAAGCAGAGCATCTGTGCCGCACTATAGCAATCATCGATCAGGGTCAGATTATTCACCAAGGGAGTATGAAGAAATTTCTGGCGGGTTTGGACAAGGAAACGTTTATTCTGGATCTGGAGCGGGATATTACCGACGTACCAAAAATTGAAGCGGTGTCGGTAGGATTAATTGATTCCCATACGCTGCAAGTGGAAGTGTCGAAACAGGAACCGTTGAATAAAGTATTTAGTGAGTTAACCAGTCTGGGTATTAATGTGGTGAGTATGCGTAATAAAGCCAATCGATTGGAAGAGCTATTTGTTTCCCTGGTTGAGAGTAAGCGCTGAAATGAATATACAGCAACAATATAACGCCTTCAGCACAATAGTGACCAAAGAAGTACGTCGTTTTACGCGAATCTGGGTACAAACATTAATCCCCCCTGCAATTACTATCGCACTGTATTTTGTAATCTTCGGACAACTGATCGGCAGTCGTATCGGGACTATAGGTGGCCATTCCTACATGGAATACATCGTACCTGGATTAATCATGATGTCCGTAATCACCAATTCGTACTCGAATGTAGTGTCGTCCTTTTTCAGCACCAAATTTCAGCGCAGTGTTGAGGAAATGCTGGTATCGCCCATGCCTAATTATGTGGTTATTGGCGGTTTTGTGGTGGGTGGCGTCGCACGGGGTATGGCCGTTGGTGTGATCGTAACCGGGCTTTCGTTGTTTTTTACCGACCTGCATATGCATAGCTTTGGGGTTACCGTCAGCATCGTAATTCTAACTGCAATTGTGTTCTCTTTGGGTGGTTTTATAAATGCGGTTTACGCCAATTCATTTGATGATGTGTCGATAGTGCCCACCTTTGTTTTAACCCCGTTAACCTATTTGGGTGGCGTGTTTTACTCCATCAGTATGTTGCCGCCATTCTGGGAGGCAGTATCCCACTTCAATCCTATCGTATACATGGTTAATGGTTTTCGCTATGGCATTCTGGGCACAACCGATGTTCGCTTGGCCTTCGCCTATGGCATGATAACGGTCTTTATCGTGGGTTTGTACACCTGGGCTCACTGGTTATTAAAACACGGCACGGGGATTCGTTCCTGATGATTGAGCATGGCCCTCTGGGGCAAAAGAGTGAGCATCCCCAGCAATATAATCCCGGGGTGTTGTTTGCTATTCCGCGTCGACTCGGGCGACTGGAGATCGGAATAGGATCAGAGCTGCCATTTAAGGGCGCTGATATTTGGAACGCGTATGAGGTGTCCTGGCTGACTCCTAAAGGTAAGCCGGTGGTTGCCGTGATGGAAATGAAGGTACCCGCGGATTCAAGCCATATTGTTGAATCAAAATCGCTCAAGCTCTATCTCGGGTCCTTTAATCAAACGGGTTTCTCGGGTTTTGCTGACGTGGAACAATGTATTGTTAAGGATGTGTCTGAGGTGGTGGGCGCCCCGGTTCAGGTTACTTTGTTGCCGCTAACGGCGGCACACTCTTTCACAATTGAGTCTATGCCGGGACGTTGCGTAGACGAACTCGATATTGTTGCAGATGAGTACAGCGTCAACGCGCGGCTTTTACGGGTGAATCCGGATGAAAATGTAAATGAACAGCTGCATAGCCATCTGTTGCGTTCTTGCTGTCCTGTTACCGGCCAGCCAGACTGGGGAAGTGTGCTGATAGGGTATCAGGGAAATAAGATAGACGAAGCATCCTTGCTGCGGTATTTGGTCTCGTTCCGGAACAATCAGGAGTTTCATGAGCAATGCGTAGAACGTATCTATCTGGATATTATGCAGCAATGTTCGCCTAGGGCATTGTCGGTTTACGCACGCTACACCCGGCGGGGGGGAATTGATATTAATCCGTTTCGTTCTAGTGAAGAAGTCGATACCCGGAATCTAAGATTGGTTCGCCAGTGACGTCTTGTGAGCGTTTTATTCAGGAGAGGGGCCCGAATGCGAACCCGGACACCATCCATATGGCAAACAGGATGCTCCAGAAAATCAGAAACATCACAGAATAGGGAAGCATCAGGGAAACGATTGTACCGACACCCAGATCCTTGTCGTATCTTTGCATAAACGCGACAACAACCCCGAAGTAAGGCATCAGCGGCGTAATAATGTTGGTGCTGCTGTCTCCTACTCTGTAAGCCGCCTGGACCTGTTCAGGTGCGATTCCTAATAATAAGAACATAGGGATAAATATCGGCGCGAGTAAGGACCATTTTGCTGAAGCACTGCCTATTAACAGATTAATAAAGGCAGACATCAGGATGAAAATGGATAGTAACAGTACCGGAGACAGTGCCAGGTTTTGCAACCAGTTCGCGCCGGTGATCGCCAAAATCAAACCGATGTTGGACCACGCGAAATAGTTGATGAATTGAGCTGCGAAGAACATCAATACCAGGTAGCTTGCCATCGTGGCCATGGTCGCTTCCATATCTTCTATGACACTGCCTTTGCGATGATAACGTCCCGTCGCTACGCCAAAAACAATGCCGCTCAACGCGGCAATCAGGGAAATTAAACTGACAATGCCGCTGACAAAGGGGGAGCGCGCGATGGAGTGAGTCTCCGGATCCCTGAGTAGCCCGCTATCAGGCACCAAGCCCAGAATGATCAATGCCACGCACACCATGAACATGATGCCGGCCTGCCGCAATCCACGTCGCTCCAGCAGCGTGACTTTATTGTCAACCGGTGCTTCCGTTGGTGCCCAGGAAGGCAGCGCGGGCAGAGTGACTTTTTCTGTGATCCACGTGCCTGCGATCGTGATGAAGACAGTAGACGCAATAATAAAGTAATAGTTTGATAGCACGCTGATTTCGATGGAAGAATCCACAAGTTGTGCTGCTTCGGTAGAGATGCCCGCCAACACCGCATCAATGGGGCCGACTAGAAGGTTTGCGCTGTATCCGCCGGATACACCGGCGAAGGCAGCAGCCATACCAGCCAAAGGGTGTTTTCCTGCACTGGCGAAGATGATACCCGCCAATGGAATTAGAACGACATAACCCGCGTCCGCAGCCAGGCTGCTCATGACCCCTGCAAATACAACCGTAGCCGACAGCAGCTTTCCTTTGGCATTACCGACGATCCGTTTAAGTAAAGCCGCTAGCAGTCCGGATTTTTCTGCGATTCCCAACCCGAGCATAGCTATTAATACGGTGCCTACGGGTGCAAATTGAGTGAAATTGGTGACTGTACTTTCGAGTATACGATGCAGACCTTGCTGGCTGATCAGGTTGGTGACGATGATTGTTTGGTTGAGCGTAGGGTGTTGTGCGCTAATGCCGAGAAAAGACAGCAGCCAGGATAACGCTAATACAAACAAAGAAAAGTAGATAAAAAGTGCGGTGGGATGGGGAAGGCGATTGCCGGCCAGTTCGATTCGGTTCAGAAGACGAAGGTGCCAGGAATCATCAGCCATATACGATCAGACAATCAGTTTATTACGGATGCGTTTGGCGGCTTCTTCCAGCGCTTCCACCACATTGTCTTTTTCATAATTGCGGATTTTATCTATATCGACAAACATAGTGAACCCATCCAGCTCGCATTCCAGAAAGCTTTGGGTCGCTCCGAGTTCTTTACGGTGGTCGACCACTTCATATATAGGAACCGTTTTGGAAAACCCTTTTACGCTAATCTGACCGCGGTCGCGACACATGATGACGTCCCGAACGGAATTATAGGTCGATTCAGCAATGAGAATCTCGCTGGGTTGAGCCACGGATTCCAGTCGGCTGGCGAGGTTCACCTCACGCCCGATGATGGTGTAGTCCATTCGGCTTTCAGCCCCAAAGTTCCCCACCGTGCAATAACCGGTGTTAATGCCCATGCGGACCTGCAACGGCTTGCTGATGCCTTCTTTTAACCATTGTTGGCGCAGTAACTTCATCTTTTTGCGCATTTCCAGGGCCATGAGGACACAGGCGGCAGCGTCCTGTTTGTGGCCTCGGGAAGACGGGTCTCCAAAGAAGATCAAAATGGCGTCGCCCACGAATTTGTCGATGGTGCCGCCGTATTTTAAGGCGATGCGGGACATTTCGGTGAAATAGCTATTGAGCAGGTCGGTAAGCGCTTCTGGCTGAAGTTCTTCTGATATTTCGGCAAAGCCCTTGATATCGGAGAAAAATACAGTCAGTTTTTTTCGTTGGGTTTCCAGTTTTGCATCGGTTTGTCCGGAGAAAATCGATCCCCACACCTGAGGTGGCAAATATTTGGAGAGTTTACGTGATAGCTTGGCTGCTTCGCGCTGGCGGTTTTTAAGTTCTCCCTGAAAGGCCATCAACGTTCGCGCCTGTTTAAAAGAAAAATAACCCAGCGCGGTAGAAAAAAGCGTGGTTCCCAGCATAGCCACCGCCAGTGTAATCATGTTGGGCGGTAGACTGGTCGCTTCGGGTGCGCCAAATAGCAAAAGCCCTGCAATCATCCCGAGTACCATTGTACACATACAGACCATCCAGCCGAAAACACCACCAATGGCTATAGTGCCTGCGCTGACGATAAAAAACATAAACAAAGACAGAGTGGGATTGAATTGAAACAACGCCATTGCACCACCGCACATGGCGGTATCAATGACGATCAGAATAGAATTAACCCTGTTTTCCTGGCTGTGTCGCCAGTGGCTAGTAAACAAATGCGAAAGCGTGGGGTAGACCAATGCAATAATGGGTGCCCACCACAAGGATTTACTTAGATCATCCACCCAGATTGCGGCAAAAAGAACGACAGCGCTGATGACATAAGCAAATAGCCTTAGATATTGAGGCGGAAATTCTTTGTTAATCAGCTGCTGCTGAGTCAAGTCTAAGGACAGGTTACCGGACATTCGCGTTTATCCTAACCATAAATAGAAACCTAATTATTATTAATTATATCAAAAGCTTTTAAAGTATATTTCAAGAAAAATAGACAGCCAAACACAAAGTGTAAGCTGATGTGGTATCAGTAACAACTTCCTTTTTAACCACAGTGTTTTATTTGTGGTTCGAGGCCGTTTTAACCAAGCTTAGCTGAACCACATCATCGTTGTTGATTCCGGCTGCTGGATAAAGTGTAGTAAGAAAATCCCTGGTGGGCGTGCTTTCGGGAATATAGCGCAATATCATTTGCACGGCTTCTTGAAGTCCGATGCGATGCCCCGGAGAAACCAGTATTGGATCGAGTCCATCCAGGACTCTGACCAGGGCAGAATATTGGCCCTGGTTGGTGACGGGAAGGTAGTTGCCTCGTTCCCGGCCCAGCAGGTTGGATTCCGCGTTCGGTTTTGCGGAGCATATACCGATCGTTGGTAAATTAGTCAGAAGGCCGACGTGGGAAGCCACTCCGAAGCTGCGATGGCTGGTAATGCCTCGTCCATCGCAGACGAATAGATCGGGAACCCGGTTTAATTTGTCCAAAGCCCCCAGGATGGCGGGTACTTTTCGGAACGACTGTAAACCCGGCCGAGAGGGAAAGTGGCTGGACTTGATCGCCACTTTACGCTCAAGCAGCTGCATAGAAGGCAATGACTGAACTTTGATGGTCGCTTGCACGGTACAGTGATGGTTTAATTCGGTAGTCGATTCCAGTTGAATCCGGCCGATCAATTTGGGGGAGGGGCAGGCACCCTCAGTGATGATCCAGGCATGTAAATTTTTCTGGATCGCTTTTGCGCTTTCCAGTGAAAGACTCCATTCATGCAACTTGTGAGTTTTCATGCCTTTATGCCTTATCATTCCAGAAAAGCGGTAGCTGAAGTATCCGTAATTTCCTAAAAAAACAATGTGAATTAGTCGACACTTTGAGTTAATGGGTGATCAAATAATGATCTATCGTTTTAATTCTAGACCAGGTTCGGCGCCCATGACGGGGAAGTTTTAGAGTAGAATGTCGCCACCGGGGATGCGACAATCCGTGAGTACTTCCTGTGCTCCCATTGTCTTAGCTCTGTCTGCACCTAAATCATTTGATATCAAAGAGTTAGTATGTCTGAAATACTCAACACCATCATGTATCGGGTTTCCAGTCCACGTTTGTCGGCACCGGCACCGGAAAAACAGGAGCTGGACATTTTTTTTCGCTGTGCGGTCCGCGCGCCGGATCACGGCCGAATCCGACCCTGGCGTTTCGTCGTGTTGCAAGGGCGTGCCCTGGAAGACTTAGGGGCGGCGTTTGAAGCCGCTCAGCCAGAAGCAGATGAGGCGCAGAAGTTGCGCCTTCGGGCAATGCCACTGCGTGCGCCTATGATCATCGTTACCATTGCCAAGCTGGATCCGGAGCATAAGAAAGTACCGGTTTGGGAGCAGCAGGTGGCGGCCGGTATCGCTACTCAGCACATCCAGCTCGCGGCGAAAGAGCTTGGTTATGGTTCCATGTGGCGAACCGGACCAATGACGGAATCGGCTCCGGTTAAGGCGTTCTTCGATTTGCAGTCGGGCGAGCAAATTGTTGCCTTTCTTTATGTAGGTCGAGTCGATGGCGAGCCGCGTGAGGCTGACTTTCAGAGCTTGGATGAAATTGTGGAATATAGAGACTGATGATGATTTCCATTGAAATCTGTCGGTAAAACCTTTATCTTACGCGCCTCTTGACGTGAGGGTCTCGACCTTTACGGCTTGAATCAGGAGAAGTGTCCGAGCGGTTGAAGGAGCACGCCTGGAAAGTGTGTATACGTTTATAGCGTATCAAGGGTTCGAATCCCTTCTTCTCCGCCAGATCTTTTAAAAAAGCCCCGTCACGACGGGGCTTTTTTAATGCCCGATGACACGGTCCAATTTAGGCGAATTCGTTGGCGGGTTCGTGATCCAGCATCATATCCCTTACTATCTGCAAACGCTGGCTTTTCGAAGCATGAATTTCATCGAATAAGAACAAGTGCAACATGCGTTGTACTTTGCGGCAATTTTCTCCGGTCAGGCGTTCACGGTAAACGCGTTTGTCCCATGCGAACCGATCAATGTAGACAATTTGAAACGCCATGGCCTGGCTGCGGAATTGAAAACCGAAATGGCGTTTCTTTTCGTTTTTGTCCAACTCCAGCAAAATGTGAAGTTTGTTTATAATGTCGAATGGCTTGCATTGGTTGTTACTCAGCCAATTCCTCATATCAGTTGATAGCAGTACTTGCTCCATGTCGGCCGTGCGGCTCATGGACTTCAGAAATTCCACATCATGTTTTCGTGACAGACGATAAGCCAGGCGATAATCCACTACGGGCTGGCAGGCAATAGGTTGTTTCATCGTATCCCCCTGAAGACACAATTTGCTTCAATGGCATAACACTATCCCAGCTTTTTCCTTCATGTCTGTTACGATTTGTAATTGATCCGGTTTGCTGGGAAATCTGGCTTAATATTTGTTCACGGCGCACCGTTTCTGACGCCCAATGCACTTGAACAGGCCATTTTTTAACAGCATACTCCAGCCACACTGACCATTATTAGGGTAGACACTATGGGGATCGATCTGAAGCGCGCAAGTGACGTTGGAAGCTCCGTTATGGCTTCCACTTTCCGGGGATGGCGAGGGGCGATGGCAAGCCGTAAGGTGCAGCAGCCCGAGCAGCTTCTTGAATTGTATGACCGGGAGGGGTGTGCTCATTGTCGTTTCGTGCGAGAAGCATTAACGGAGCTCAATCTGGATGTGCGTATTGTGCCGGTTCCCTTGGGGGGCCAGCGCAATCTGCCTGCATTGAAGCGCATTTCGGGTCGGGACAGAGTGCCTTTTTTATATGACCCCAATAAAAGCGCAAAGATTGAAGGCAGTGACGCGATCATCGCGTATTTATTCAATACTTATGCAGGACGTGAGGGGCCAAAGAAATTACGAGCGACCAAGTTTAATGTTTTCAAATCCCGCCTCGCAACCGTGATACGGGGAGCACGGGGATTGGAGGCAAAGCCATCTGTCGGATCTCAGCAAGATCTCACACTTTACAGTTTTGAGGCCAGCCCCTATTCACGTCCGGTTCGTGAACGACTTTGCGAACTTGAGCTACCGTATAAATTGATTAACATCGGTAAACAGCAGCGAGCGGATATAGGGCCTTCCAATTTTCGTTTGCATTTTGGTGAATATAAACCGATACCCAATACCAAGCGTTCTGCTTTTATGAACGAACATGGTAATGTGCAGGTGCCTTATCTGATTGATCCGAATACCCAGCGGGATTTATTTGAATCCGCAGACATCCTTCGTTATCTGAGCACTACCTATCAAGTCGGAGGAGCGTCACGATAATTAATACCCCCCCGGAAGCGTCGCCCGATTCACACAACCAACGCCCTCAACCGGTAAAGCGCGTTCAATTGCATCGTACGCTAACTCAGGATGTGCATAATATTTGCGACTACATTGCGAGTGAAACCGGTTTGTCTAAAGGCCGTATAAAACACGCAATGAATTGTGGTGCGCTACAGGTAAAAAAAGGCAAAGGAAAAATTCAACGTTTGCGTCGATCCAGCTCAGGTTTGGCTTCCGGCAGTCAGATCTGGTTGTATTATGATGAGACAGTGTTGGCGCTTGCGCCGGCGAAACCTTCGCTGATTAAAGATTTTAATCGTTATAGCATCTGGTTTAAGCCACCGGGCTTATTGTCCCAAGGAAGCCAGTGGGGTGACCATTGCAGTTTGATCCGTCAGATCGAATTGAATTTTAATGGCCAGCGAAAAGTATTTTTGATCCACCGGCTAGACCAGGCTGCGTGTGGGCTGGTGATGCTGGCGCATCAGAAAACGACCGCAGCGAAGCTGAGTAGAATGTTTGTTGAAAGGGCAGTCGAAAAAGTATATCACGTCAGGGTAGAAGGCCTAATACGTCCCGACGAGGGCGTTATTGATAAACCTATAGATGGAAAATCCGCTATCACCCGTTACCGGAAACTGCATGAACCTGTTAATTCGACCCGGGATGCTGAAACGACGCTGCTAGAGGTCACGATTGAAACTGGGCGCAAGCATCAGATTAGACGCCACTTGTCTTCTTTGGGGCATGCGGTGGTGGGGGATGCCCTATACGGGGTCAAAAGCAAAAACGGTTTGCATCTTGCTGCAACAAAACTGGATTATAAATGTCCTGAGCAAGGGCGTGATATCTGCGTCCAGTTGAGCGAAGCCGATATCGAGCCCTATTGGATGTAAATAGCATTGACGAGAAAGTGTGCGGAGTTATAATCGGAATGATACGCTACCGTCCTGTGGCGATAGCGTGACAATCTGTATTTCACGTACAGTTAACATCAGTAGTAATGTCCAATTTGGTGGCAGAAATACGGTTCCAGGTTAGTTGAAAAAGTCAGGTAATGGATATGTCAAACCCCTCTCTCGGTAAAGTAAAGTGGTTCAATGAATCTAAAGGTTTTGGTTTTATTGAACAGGATAATGGTCCAGATGTTTTCGTCCACTTCAGTGCAATTTCCGGTTCCGGTTTCAGAACG